>DASXHF010000066.1:0-4455 GCA_036488775.1 Gemmatimonadaceae bacterium
TCCGGAACGCGCCCGCTCGCCGCGAGCTTGCCGAAGAACGTCGTGAGGCCGGCCAGGTGCTCGTACCGGAGCCCGTAATCCAGGCCGGAAAGATACTCCAGCGCCTTCGCTCTGGAGACGCGGGTGGCGACGGTCGCCTGGGCCGCGAGCTGGTCGAGGTGCTCCAGACCCCAGTCGCGCGACTGAATGAGCCCGGCGTGCACGGCCAGCGAGCGGTCCACCGGCGTCGAGCGCTGCGCGACCCAGACCGCGAATACGAATGGGAGCCCGGTCCACCCCTTCCAGCAGTCGCCGAGGTCGTAGGCGTGGGGATACTGGGACGCGAGCTCGCTCGCGCCCGACGAGAGAAGGAGCGCGGCGTCGCCGATGATGAGGCGCGCGTCATGCTCTTCGCTCGTGCTCCGCGCGAGGTCGGCGATCTCGGCATCGGCGGGGACGAACTGCGGCCGCGACCGCCAGACGTTCTCGAACAGCAGCTCGAGCAGCGCGACGCTCGTCATGGAGCTGCGACTGACGAGCACTCGGCAGCCATCGAGCTCCTCCGCGGGACGGCGGGAGAAGAGCATCACGCTGCGTACCGGGCCGTCGCAGGAGATCGACACGTCAGGCAGCAGCAGGTAGCGGGCAGCGTCGCGCGCATACTCGACGGCCGAGATCACGCTCACGTCGAGCTGGCCGGCGGACATGGCGCGGTTGAGCGCCGTCGGGACGCCGTCGACGAGCTCCGCGTCGAGCCGCACGATGCCGCGGTCGATCGCGCCGTAGACGGGATAGCAGTTGATGTACGGGATGCGCCCGACGCGCATCGCGGCGCTCATGCCGCGGTGGCGCGCTCCGCACCCGCCCGCTCCACGGCAGGCGACGGAGGAGGCGCGTCGCCGTCGAAGCGGCGGATGACGTTGTAGAAGGAGTCGCGCTCCGCCGGCATCTTGCCTGCACCGCGGATGATGCGGAGCAGCTCGTCCAGCGACATCGCCTGCGCCGTGTGGGCGCCCGCCTCGTGGTAGATCTTCTCGCGCACGACGGTGCCTTCCAGGTCGTTCACGCCGAAGTGCAGCGCCATCTGCGACAGCATCGGCGTGACCATGATCCAGTGCGACTTGACGTGGTCGAAGTTGTCGAGGAACAGCCGGCCCACGGCGAGATTCTTCAGGTCGTCGACGCCGGTCGTGGCGGTGCCGGTCCGGCCGAGCTCCACACCCAGCTCGTTGTTGTCGGGGTGGTACGCGAGCGGGATGTAGGCGAGGAAGCCGCCCGTCTCGTCCTGCAGCTCGCGCAGCATCGCGAGGTGATCGACGCGATCCTCGTACGTCTCGACGTGACCGTAGAGCATCGTGCAGTTGGAGCGGATGCCGAGATCGTGCGCGGTCCGGTGGACGTCGATGTATTCGCTGCCGGACAGCTTTTTCTCGGCGATCGTCGCGCGCACGCCGGGACTGAACACCTCCGCGCCGCCGCCGGGCATCGTATCCAGCCCTGCCTCGCGCAACGCGAGCAGGACGTCGCGGACCGACATCTTCTCGATGCGCGCGATGTGCGCGATCTCGACCGCGGTGAGCGCCTTGATGTGCACCCGGGGATGCCGCTCCTTGAGGCCGCGGAACATTTCCCGGTAGTACGCGAGACCAGCCTGCATGTCGAGCCCGCCCACGATGTGGAACTCGCGCGTCATCGCCGCGTCGGCGTGCGCGGCTTCGGCCCACACCTGATCCATCGTGTAGCGGTAGGCGCCTGCTTCCTTGGGCAGCCGCGCGTACGAGCAGAAGACGCACGTCTTGCGGAGGATGCAGACGTTCGTCGGGTTGATGTGCTGATTGGAAGCGAAGGTAACCTGGTCGCCGTGCTTCGCGCGATTCGCCGCGTCAGCCATCGTCCCGAGGCCGAGCAGATCGAACGAGCGGAAGAGCGCCACACCGTCCGCCACCGACAGCCGCTCGCCCGCCAGCACCTTGTCGGCGACGGGATGCAGCGCCGGATCGGTGATGCGCGAGCGATCGAAGGTGGCAACCGGCATGACGTCAGCCCTCGTACTGCTTGACCGCGAGCGACACGTTGTGACCACCGAAGCCCGCGCTGTTGCTCAGGGCGGCGCGCACCTCGCGCTGCCGGGCCTGATTCGGCGTGAAGTCGAGACTGCCGCACTCCGGATCCGCGTTGCAGTAGTTGATCGTCGGAGGGACGGTCTGGTCACGGATGGCGAGCGTGCAGGCGATGAACTCGACCGAGCCCGCCGCGCCGAGCATGTGACCGGTCATCGACTTGGTAGAGGAGACGCTGACGTCGCCCGCGGTGTCGCCGAAGACCGCGGTGATGGCCTTGGCCTCGTTGGAGTCGTTGAGCGGCGTGGAGGTGCCGTGCGCGTTCACGTAGTCGACGTCCTCGGGACGCAGCCCCGCGTCGGCCAGTGCGCCGCGCATGGCCCGCTGCAGCCCTTCGTGCTCGGGCAGCTGTCCGGTGAGGTGATACGCGTCGCCGGTCGCGCGGTAGCCGACCACCTCGCCATAGATCCTGGCGCCGCGCGCGAGGGCATGGTCGAGCGCCTCGAGGATGACCACGCCCGCGCCTTCGCCCATGACGAAGCCGTCGCGCGTCGCGTCGAAGGGACGCGACGCGGTCTCGGGACTGTCGTTGCGGCGGGAGAGCGCGGTCATGTTGGCGAAGCCGCCGATCGCCATCGGCGTGACGGTCGCCTCGGCGCCGCCGGTGATGACGATGTCGGCGTCGCCGTACTGGATCGTGCGGAACGCGTCGCCGATGGCGTGCGCGCTCGTGGAGCACGCGGACACGGTCGCGTAGTTCGGTCCGCGCGCGTTGAAGCGCATCGAGACGACGCCCGCCGCGATGTCGGCAATGAACATCGGGATGAAGAAGGGGCTGATCTTGCTGGCCCCGCGCTCGCGATAGAGATCGTGCTGCTCCTCGAAGCTCTTCAGCCCCCCGATGCCGCTGCCGATGATGACGCCGGTGCGATCGACGTCGTAGCCGCCCTGCGCGAACCCGGCGTCGGCCATCGCCTCGACGGCCGCCGCCACCGCGTACTGGGTGTACAGGTCCGCGCGCTTGGCCTCCTTCCGATCCATCACCTTGAGCGGATCGAACCCCTTCACCTCACAGGCAAACTGCACGGGGAACGAGGTCGCGTCGAACTTGGTGATCCTCGACGCGCCGGAGACCCCGCTCTTGAGCGCACGCCACGTCGTCGCCACGTCGTTGCCGAGTGGCGTAACGGCACCGAGGCCCGTGACGACGACCCGACGCCGCATTACGCGCCGACCTTGGTGTTCAGGTAGGCCACGGCGTCGCCGACCGTGCGCAGCTTCTCGGCATCCTCGTCGGGGATGTCGATGTTGAACTCCTTCTCGAACTCCATGACCAGCTCGACGATGTCCAGGCTGTCCGCGCCTAGATCCTCGATGAAGCTCGCTTCGTCGGTCATCTTGTCGCGCTCGACGCCGAGCTCTTTCTCGATGATGTCACGTACCTTCTGGGCGTTGTCGGCCATGAGTGGGGCTCCTGTAGTGTTTGAACGCGGGAAAGTTAGCGAAAGTTTGCGCTGAATGTCACGGCTGCGCACGGCACGAGCCGAGCCGTCACATCACCATGCCGCCGTCCACGACGATGGTTTGGCCGGTGATGTAGGCCGCGGCATCGGACGCGAGAAACGCGACGACGCCGGCGATGTCCTTCGGGGTGCCGAGTCGCTCGAGCGGAATCTGCCCGGACAGCGCGGCGCGTGCCTCGGGCGTCATCGCGGCGGTCATGTCCGTCTCGATGAATCCCGGGGCCACGGCGTTGACCAGGACGTTGCGGGAGCCGAGCTCCTTCGCGACGGATTTGGTGAGGCCGATGAGCCCCGCCTTGCTCGCCGCATAGTTCGCCTGTCCCTTGTTGCCCGTGATGCCGACGATGCTCGCGATGTTCACGATGCGTCCCCAGCGGCGCTTGATCATCCCGCGCGACGCGGCGCGGATGGCGATGAACGCCCCGCGAAGATTGGCGTCGAGCACGGTGTTCCAGTCGTCGTCCTTGAGGCGGAACAGGATGTTGTCGCGCGTGAGGCCGGCGTTGTTGACCAGGATGTCGATCTGGCCGAACGCCTTCTCCACGCTCTCGACGAGATCGACGATCGACGCCGGCTCGCCGACGTCGGCCCCGAAGCCCTGCGCGCCCTGACCGACCGATGCGGCAGCGTCGGCGGCCTTCGCCTGATCCCGCCCCACGACGGCGACCCGCGCGCCGGCGCCGGCGAGGGTCTCGGCGATCGCGCGACCGATGCCACGAGTGCTTCCGGTGACCAGCGCGGTCCTGCCCGTCAGGTCGATGTTCATGCGGTCACCATGCCGAGGAGCGCGTCGACGTCCGCCGCCGTGCCCGCAGGGACGACCTTGATGGTGGGTGCGATCTTCTTCGCGAGCCCCTTGAGCACGGCGCCCGGTCCCATCTCGACGTACAACG
>DASXHF010000225.1:0-2964 GCA_036488775.1 Gemmatimonadaceae bacterium
CTGCGGGAGCAGTGGCTGTTGAACGTTCCAGGCTACGCGTTGTGCCGGGACGACTGTAAAGGGCTGTGCCCGACGTGTGGCGCCGAGCTGAACCTCGGCCCTTGCAACTGTACGGAGGCGTCGGCGGATCCCCGCTGGACCGCCCTCCACAAGTTGCGCGGCGGACACGGCTGAGTCGACCGCTTTTCATCCTCTTTCTGACCGAACCATGGCCGTCCCGAAGCGCAGAACCTCCAAGCGGAAGAAGCGCGCCCGCAACACGCACAAGGCCGCTCCCGCGATCGTCATCCAGCAGTGTCCCCAGTGCCGCGCGATGAAGCGCCCGCATCACGTGTGCGCCGAGTGCGGCTACTACGCGGGTGAGCAGCGAGTAGCCGCCCGGGAAGCCTGACCTTGGCGCGGATCGCGTTGGACGCCATGGGGGGCGATTTCGCTCCCCAGGCAACCGTAGCCGGCGCCCTGCTCGCGCTCGCCGAGCTCGATCCCGCGCACAGCATCCAACTCGTCGGCCGCTCCGCCGTCGTCGAGGAGCAGCTTCGCACGCTCCTCGCCGGCGACTTTGCCGCGTCCGCGGCCCACCGCCAGCGCCTGTCGATCGTCGACGCACCTGACGTCATCGAGATGACCGACAAGCCAAGCGCGGCCGTGCGCGGCAAGCCGAACAGCTCGATGGCCGTCGGCCTTCGCATGCAGACCGAGGGCACCTCGGACGCCTTCGTCTCGGCCGGCAGCACGGGTGCGCAGATGGCGGCCTCGATGGTCATCCTCCGGATGCACGGCGGACTCAAGCGTCCCGCGATCGTCACGCTCTTCCCCTCGGCGCGCCGCCCGGTGGCCGTGCTCGATTCCGGTGCCAACGTCGATTGCTCTCCCGACGAGCTCATCCAATTCGCCCGGTTGGGTGCAACCTACGCCGAGACGATCCTCGCCCGCCCGAATCCGACGGTGGGGCTGTTGAGCATCGGTGAAGAGGCGGAGAAGGGGAACGCCGTGACCAAAGAGACCCACCAGCTCCTCACCCAGTCGGGTCTCAACTTCATCGGCAACGTCGAAGGACGCGACCTCCCCGCCGGCGGCACCGAGGACCAGGCGGTCGACGTCGTCATTTGCGACGGGTTCGTCGGCAACGTCATCCTCAAGTTCTACGAAGGGATCGCGCCACTGATGATCGAGACGCTTCGCAAGGCCGGCGTCCCCGCCGAGCAGCTCGAGCGGGGCCTCAAACACCTCGATTATTCCGAGCACGGCGGCGCGCCGCTGCTCGGCGTGAAAGGCGTGAGCATCATCGCGCACGGCAAGTCGTCGCCGCGCGCGATCAAGAACGCCCTGAAGTTGGCCGCGCAAGCGGTCACCAGTGGAATGAACGACCAGATCGGCCAGCGCATCGGTACCGCCACGGAGAGCGCCGCGTGAAGCGACCCATCGCCTACGTCGCCGGCACCGGGCGCGGCATCCCGGCCAAGGTGATGACGAATCACGATTTCGCCGCCATCGGGATCGACACCAATCACGAGTGGATCGTCGAGCGCACCGGTATCGTGGAGCGTCACATCGGCGAAGCGACCGAGACGACCATGTCGATGGCCGCGACGGCATCGCGCACCGCCATGCAGCGCGCCGGCGTGCACGCGGGCGAGATCGACGCGATCGTCCTCAGCACCGCGACCCCCGACCGGCTGCTACCCTCCACGGCCGTGGATCTGCAGGCCGACCTGGGTGCGACGCGCGCCGCGGCATTCGACATCTCCGCCGCGTGCACGGGATGGATCTACGGCATGACCGTCGCCGAAGGTCTGATCTCCACCGGCGTCGCCGAAACGGTGCTCGTCGTCAGCGCCGAGAAGATGAGCGCGATCGTCGACTGGCAGGACCGGTCGACCTGCGTCTTGTTCGGCGATGGCGCCGGCGCGGTCGTGCTCAAGCGCGCCAAGACGCACTCCAAGGGCATCCTGAGCGCCTACATGCGCAGCGACGGCACGCTGGCCGAGCTCCTGTGGCGGCCGAGCGGCGGCGCCAAGGTGCCGTTTGCGCAGGGCGTGCTCGACGACCGGTCGTCGTACGTGAAGATGGCGGGTCGCGAGGTGTTCAAGCACGCCGTCCGCTCCATGAGCGACGCCTGTGACCGCGCGCTCGACGCGGCGCGACTCACGGGGCAGGACATCGACGTCCTGATCCCGCACCAGGCGAACGTCCGGATCATCGAGGCGACCGCGAAGCATGCCGGGGTCCCGATGGAGAAGGTCTACGTCAACGTCGACCGCTTCGGGAACACCTCCTCGGCGTCGATCCCGATCGCGCTCGACGAGGCGATCGAGCGCGGCCGGGTGAAGGAGGGAACGACGGCGATGTTCGTCGCCTTCGGCGCCGGGTTCACGTGGGGCTCGATGATCGTTCGCTTCTGACCGCCCAAACGTAATGCCGAACGTCGTACTGCTCTTTCCGGGTCAGGGGTCGCAGACACCGGGCATGGGGAAGGACCTCGCCGAGCGCTTTCCGGCCGCGCGCGAGGTCTTCGCCGCCGCCGATGCCGCCGTGGGGGGAAACCCGCCGCTTTCAGAGCTCTGCTTCGAGGGTCCGGCCGAGGAGCTCACGCGCACTCTCAACGCACAGCCCGCGCTGCTCGCGCATGGGGCCGCGGTGTGGGCGGTCGTGCGCGACGCCTTGGCCCCGCACGTCGTGGCTGCGGCGGGGCACTCGCTGGGCGAGTTCACCGCGTATCATTCCGCCGACGCGCTCCCCCTCGCCGAGGCGGTGCAGCTCGTGCGTCGTCGCGGCGAGCTCATGTTCGAGGCCGGCGAACGTCGGCCCGGCGCGATGGCCGCCATCCTCGGCAACACGACGACGCCGATCGAACAGATCTGCCGGCAGGCGACCGAGGAAGCCGGCCTCGCGGTCCCCGCGAACTACAACAGTCCGGGCCAGGTCGTCATCAGCGGCGAAGTCGCGGGTGTGGAGCGCGCGATG
>DASXHF010000342.1:0-15464 GCA_036488775.1 Gemmatimonadaceae bacterium
GCCGAGAAGGCGAGCTTCCTCGAGGTGGCGTGGCTGCTGCGCAACGGCGAGCTGCCGACGCAGAAGGAGTACAGCGACTGGACGCACCAGATCACGTTTCACACGTACGTCCACGAGAACATCAAGACATTTCTACAGGGCTTCCGCTACGACGCGCATCCGATGTCGATGCTCTGCAGCTCCGTCGCGGCGCTCTCGTCGTTCTATCCCTCGGCGAAGAACATTCAGGACCCGGCGGAGCGGCACATCAGCATCGTGCGGCTGCTCGCGAAGGTCCCGACGATCGCGGCGTTCATCTATCGCCACGGCAAGGGACTGCCGTTCATCTATCCCGACAACGAGCTCTCGTACGTCGAGAATTTCCTCTCGATGGTCGCGCGGATGACGGAGCCGAAGTACGAGGCCAATCCGGTGTTCGTGAAGGCGCTCGAGGTGCTGTTCATCCTGCACGCCGACCACGAGCAGAACTGCTCGACGAACGCGGTGCGCGCCGTGGGCAGCTCGCACGTCGATCCCTTCTCGGCGATCGCGGCCGGCGTCGCGGCCCTCTATGGACCGCTCCATGGCGGCGCGAACGAGGCCGTGCTGCACATGATCAGCGAGATCGGCGACAAGAAGAACATCCCGGCCTTCATCGAGAGCGTGAAGCAGGGGAAGGGACGCCTGATGGGATTCGGACACCGCGTCTACAAGAGCTACGATCCGCGCGCCCGCATCGTGAAGAAGCTCGCCGACGAGGTGTTCAAGCAGGTGGGGATGGACAAGGACCTCGAGATCGCGCTCGAGCTGGAGCGCATCGCGCTGTCGGACGACTATTTCGTGTCGCGGAAGCTCTACCCCAACGTCGATTTCTACACGGGGCTGATCTACCGCTCGATGGCATTTCCGACCGACTTCTTCACGGTGCTGTTCGCCGTCGCGCGCACCGCCGGATGGCTGTCGCAGTGGGAGGAGATGCTGAACGACAAGGAGCAGAAGATCGCCCGGCCGCGACAGATCTACACGGGACCGCCCGAGCGGCCATACCAGTCGAAGCTCGACTACTCGGCGACGGCGGCGAGGAAGGACGCGGTAAGGAAGTAGGACGTTTGAGCGGCGGGACGGTGGCTGACTGGTTGACTGGCTGACCGGGAACTGATTCCGAACTCAGAGGCCAATCGATCAGTCACCGTCCTACCGTCTCACCGTCGTCACGAACCGCGCGATCGACTCTATCAGCTCGGGAGCCACCGGCAGCGACGGATCGGAGTACGAACGCACCTGCGTGGTCAGATCCGCCGGCACGATCTTGAGCACGTGATTCATGCCGTCGACGACGACCAGCGTGGCGTCCGGCTTCGCGGTCGCGAGCAGCCTCGCGTCCTCGACCGAAACCTGGAGGTCGGTCGTTCCCTGCGCGATGAGCACCGGAACTCGCAGCGCACGCACCTGCGCCGCCGGATCGTAACGGAACCACGAGATCAGATATGGCTGCACGCTCGGTCGAAACAGCGCGCCCATGTTCGGCGGTACGCTGTCGACCGTCTTGCCCGCTTTGAGCTGTTCGAGGATGCGATCGGAGGTCGCGGTGATCTCGGCGGGCGCATGCGCGGCGATCTGCTCGTGCAGCACGTTCGCCGCGGGCCGTCCCGCGCCGGCGATCGAGACGAATCCATCCGCTCCGGCGCGCTGCGCCGCGAGCATCCCCAGCAGAGAACCCTCGCTGTGGCCGACCACCGTGATCGTCGTGAAGCGGGCGTCGCCACGGAGCTGGCGGATCCATGCCGCCGCGTCGTCGGCGAAGGTATCGAACCGGAGATCCGCCTCCGACAAACCGGCCGCGCGACTTGCGGCGATCCCTCGCTTGTCGTAGCGCACTGACGCGATCCCTCGACCGGCCAACCCCTCCGC
Organism: Gemmatimonadaceae bacterium; assembly: GCA_036488775.1. Lineage (GTDB taxonomy): Bacteria > Gemmatimonadota > Gemmatimonadetes > Gemmatimonadales > Gemmatimonadaceae > AG11. The sequence goes on from DASXHF010000342.1 coordinate 1,891, forward strand.
CAGCATGCGGAGACTGTTGTTGGGGCCCGGGAGTCCAGCAGTGTTGCCGTCGCGATCCGTCGGGCCGGACCCCGACACCAGAAGAACAACCGGCCATGGCGCGGGCGACGTCGGGTATGTCAGCGTCCCCTCCAACGTGCCGCCCGCGGTGGCGAGGCGAATCGGCTCGGACATCGGCGTCGTCGGCTGAGGGGTGGGCGATAGCGGCGGGCTCGGTGCCACTCCGCCACGCTGCGGACCACATGCAGCGCCGGCGAGCAGCAATGCCGCGACGGCGGCACCCGCGCCGACTCGTCTCATCTCCGCGACTCCGCGGCGTACGTCGCGCACGCCCGCCGCACCGGACACCGGCCGCAGTGTGCGATGCGCGCCGTACACACCAGCGCGCCGAGCTCCATGATTGCCTGATTGTGCGTCCACGTTGCCTTGCCGGTGCGCGGCAACAGCGCCCGGGCAATCGCCCAGAGACGCTTCTGTCCGCGCCCCGATTTCACGTTCACGTCCGGCGCGAACGCGCGCTTCAGCACGCGGGCCACGTTGGTGTCGACCAGCTCGGCGCGCCGCTCGTACGCGAAAGAGGCGACCGCGCCTGCCGTGTAGGCACCGACACCCGGCAGCGCGCGCAAGGATTCCGGCTCCGACGGCAGGGTCCCCTCGATGTCTCGCCCACCATCGGTCACCATACTCGCCAGCGCGTGCAGGTTTCTCGCGCGCGCGTAATAGCCGAGGCCCGACCACGCCTCCGTCACCCGCTTCGGGCGCGCCCGTGCAACGTCATGCAGCGTCGGAAAGGTGTCGAGGAACTCGGCGTAGCGCGGGACGACCCGCGACACCTGCGTCTGCTGGAGCATGAGCTCCGAGACGAGGACATGATAGGGATCCCGCGTCCGCCGCCAGGGCAGGTCACGCCCATTCGCCCGGAACCAGCGCCGTAGCAACGCGCCGAACCGTCGCCCGTGCTCGATCTCGACGACGGGCGCATCGGTCCGGCGCCTCCGCGCCGCTCGCGCCCCGCGAGTCGTCATCGCGCCGTCCATGACGGCGACGCGGTGAACAGGCCGTCGACGAAGCCGATACGATGCACGAGAAACAGTCCGAACCCGATGCTCGCCACGCCCGACGCGACGCGCAGCGTGCGATGCATGCCGGCGAACTGGCGGGTGGCGAAGATCGACGGCGCGGCAATCGACGCGGTGATCAACAGCATCCCGGCGATCGTGCCGACGCCGAAGACCGCGAGGTAGCTCACCGCCCAGATCGGATTCGGGATCAGCGCGACCTGCGGCAGCGTCGCCACCGCCGCCGATCCGGCGAGTCCGTGCACGAAGCCAACGGTGAGCGGGCGCGCCGTGCTGTCGACGACGCGGCGCTCGCTGCCGGCGAGCGTGAGCAGCCCGAGAACGATCAGCATCACCGCGACCGCGAACTCGAGCGACAGGCCGACCCGGGGAGGAATTCCCGACAGTTGAATTTTCAGGACGATGATCGCGCCGCCGACGAGCAGGATCGTCGCCGTGTGGCCGATCCCCCACAACACGCCGGTCCGCGCCGCCCGGGCGATGGACCGTTGGTGCGACACGATGGTCGTGACGGCGACGACGTGATCCGGATCGGTCGCATGTCGCATCCCGAGCAGGAAGCCCAGCAGCAGCACACCGAGGAGCGCGGTCAACATGCGCCGAAAGCTAATCCGCCAGCCGGTCGTGCGGGCGATAGACGATCACGTTCGCGCGTTCGAGTCAGACCGTGCATGGTGTCTCCCGGTCCACGATGCACGGCGATACGAGCGCGATCATACGCCCTCGCGGAAGGCGATCAGCTGGCGCGCGAGAACGAAGCCACAGAACGTCGCGGCCAGCGCCAGCAGCATGCTGCCCAACGCGTAGGCGCCGGCGCGCCCGTACTGCCCCTCCTCGAGCAACGCCGCGGTCTCGTAGCTGTAGGTCGAGAAGGTGGTATAGCCGCCGCAGAACCCGGTGGTCAGGAGTGCCCGTACTTCGACGCTGATGCCGGGTGTCGCGAGTGCGTAGCGGATGAGGAACCCGAGCAGAAGGCTGCCGGAGACGTTGATGAGCAGCGTTCCCCACGGGAACGACATCCCGGTCCGGTGCTGGACCCACGCCCCTACATAGTAGCGTCCCACCCCGCCCGCCGCGGCGCCGGCCGCGATCGCCCACACGAGTCGCACGCGTATCTCACGTTCGTTGGAGAGTGCGCAAATCTACGTGCACGGGCGCACGCACGCACGCAATGCTCGGGTGCGGCCGGGCGACCGCGCTCAGCTCACCTTTCGCGTCTTTCGCTTCAGAAAATCCATGAGAATGAACTGCCCGAGCGTCATCGTCGTCGTGAAGTACGCCTTGCCCCGGCTGATCTCGCTCATTCGTTTCACGAACTCGACGAGCGCACGGTCGCGCGCGAGCATGAACGTGTTGATCATCACCCCCGAGCGGCGGCAAGCGGCCACCTCCTGCAGCGTCTTTTCGATCACCGTGACGTCCAGGCCGAACGAGTTCTTGTAGATCTGACCGTCCGGCATGGTGAGCGCGCTCGGCTTGCCATCCGTGATCATGATGATCTGGCGCATGTCCTTCTTCTGCGCCATCAGCAGGCGGCGTGCGAGCTTGAGCCCTTCCGCCGTGTTCGTGTGGTACGGCCCCACCTGCGCGCTCGCGAGCGTCGCGAGGGGAATCTCCTCGGCCGAGTCGTGAAAGAGCACGACCTTGATCGTGTCGCCGGGAAACTGCGTCCGGATGAGATGCGTCAACGCGAGCGCGACCTTCTTCGCCGGCGTGAAGCGGTCCTCGCCGTAGAGAATCATCGAGTGCGAGCAGTCGAGCATCAGCACCGTCGCGCAGCTCGAACGGTACTCCGACTGCCGGACCATCAGATCCGAATACTCCAGGTCCATGGGAACATCAATGCTTCCGGTGCGGAGCATGCTCGCCTTGAGCGTCTCATTCACGTCGATGTTCAGCACGTCGCCGAACTCGTACGGCTTGCTCCACCCGTCGGCTTCGATCCCGGTCGCGAGGTACGGCGTGTCGTGGCTCCCGAAGCTCGACTTGCCGAGCGATCCGAGCAGGCCGCGCAACGTCTTGTAGCCGAGGAAGTCGATTCCTTTTTCGGTGAGATGGAAGTTCACGTCGCGCGCGGCTGCCTGCGCGATCGAGCCCTTGCCTTCGAGCGGCTGGTGGCCGGCCGGCATCTGCGGCGGCGCGTCGAGGTTCAGATACCCTTCGTCGATCAGCCGTTTCACGAGGTCGTCGAGCAGCTTCGCGAGCTTGGCCTGCGCTTCCTCGTCCCCCTCGCCGCGTAGCGCGTCCAGCATCTCCGGCGTGAACTGCCCGCTCTCCATCAGCGCCTTGAGGATCGCCTCGCGCAGCGCGTCGAGGGAGCGGTCGCCCGACTCCTCGAACCCCATCCCGTAATAGGAATGTCCCTCGCCCCCCGCGAACCCGGATTGGAGCAGGAAGTCCGCAAGCTTGTCGAGCAGCGACTGGAGATCGACCGCGTCGGCCGTCTCCGGAGAGAACTTGCTGTAGGTGTGGAAGCGCATGGCCGATCCTCCTCATTGAGAAATACCGCGCAGCGCGGGAGAACGACAGCCAGGCGCTTCCACGTGCCCAACCACCGACCGATCGACCGTGCGCCCGCTCTATATTTCGCCCGTGCCTTCCAGCCCAGCGGCCTCGTCGATCAACCCGTTCCGCGTTCTCATCCGGCACCGGAACTTCAGAATCTTCCTGAGCGGCCAGACCCTGTCCCTCATCGGGACCTGGATGCAGACGATGGCGCAGGGATGGCTGGCGCTCGAGCTGACGAACAGCGCTTTCCTCGTCGGTCTCGTCGCGACGGCCAGCTCCATCCCGATCCTGCTGTTCACGATGCCGGCCGGAGTCCTCGTCGACCGCTCGGACAAGCTCCGTCTCGTCCGCATCGCGCAGGGGGCCTACCTGCTCGAGGCGACCGCGCTCTGGGCGCTGACCGCGACCCACCGCATCACCATCGATTCGCTTCTCGGACTCGCCTTCCTCAGCGGGGTCATCGCGTCGATCGAGATTCCCGCCAGGCAGTCGATGTTCATCGATCTCGTGGGGCGCGACGATCTCGCCGACGCCATCGCGCTCAACTCCAGCGGATTCAACCTCGCCCGCGTCGTCGGACCGGGTCTCGCTGCCGCCGTGATCGCGCGGCTCGGCATCGCGTGGTGCTTCTTCCTCAACGCGGTCAGCTTCGTCGCCGTCCTCATTGGACTGTTCATGATCCAGTTGCCGCGCTGGGAGCGTCTGCCGGGCCATGCACGGCCGTGGGTCGGCGTCCAGCAGGCGCTCCGCTACATGCGACGCGAGCCGCGCGTGCGCGCGCTCATGCTCATGGTCACCGTCTACTCGATCCTCGGGGCGCCGGTGTTGGCGCTCATGCCGGTCGTCGCACGGCGCATGTTCGGGCTCGGCGCCGCGGGGTACGGACTGCTCCTCTCCTTCCTCGGCATTGGTGGATTGATCGGTGCGCTCTCGCTGGCCGCCGTCGGAAATCGGGTGTCGCGCACGAAGCTGTTGATCGTCGCCTCCATCGCCTGGCCGATTCTGCTGTTGGCCTTCTCGCTCGAGCGCCTTCCCTGGCTCGCCTACGTCTTGCTGCTCGCCATCGGGTGTACGATGATCCTGAATGGCGCGATCGCGAACGGATTGCTGCAGCGGCTCGTGCCCAACGAGCTTCGCGGGCGTATGATGGCCGCCTACGGGCTCGTCGTCGTCGGACTGTCGCAGGTCGTCGGCGCCTTCTGTGCCGGCGCGCTCGCTGACGTGGTCGGTGTCTCCACGGCCATCGGCATCTCCGCGGTGCTCATGCTCGCGTACGGTATTCACGCCTTCTTCCGCCGGCCGGAGCTGCGCTCCCTCGAGTCACCCGATGTACACGACCTGCCTCTTCTGTAACGGAGACCTCGGCCGCAACGAGGTGATCGAGGCGTTCCCCGTCGGACGGCGGCTCGCCTTCGATGCGGAGAAGGGACGCTTGTGGGTGGTGTGTCGGCGCTGCGAGCGATGGAACCTCACGCCGCTGGAAGAGCGCTGGGAAGCGATCGAGGAATGCGAGCGGGCCTTTCGCGCGACGAAGCTGCGCGTGTCGACCGAGGAGATCGGGCTCGCGCGTCTGAAGGAAGGCCTCGAGCTCGTGCGCATCGGCTCACCCCAGCGTCCAGAGATGGCCGCGTGGCGCTATGGCGATCAATTCGGCCGCCGCCGCCGACGTTATTACGGCATGGTCGCCGGCGGCGTCGCTGTCATGGGGGTCGTCGTCGTTGCCGGCCCGATGCTCGGACTGGTGAGCTTCGGCGCCCTCAACCCAGCTATGAACCTGTTCAACGCCGGCCGCGCGCTGTACCGCTCGCGGACGATCATTCACGTTCCCGGCCCCGACGGCGCGTCGCTGCGGACACGTCTGTCCGACCTCGACCGCGTCCGCCTCACCGCCGATGACGAGGGTCCCGTGCTGCGAGTGCCGGTCGCACAACGGCGACTCACGGGCTCGGTAGTACCCTGGTACCAGTACGACCGGAAACCCCAGCCCGAAGAGTTGCGCGGCGACGACGCCATCCGCGCCGCCGGCGCGCTGTTGCCGCGGATGAACCAGCGCGGCGGGAGCGCCAACGACGTCCAGCGTGCGGTCGAATATCTGGAGGAGGCAGCGACGCCCGAGCAGCTGTACCGCCATGCCGCGGGGATGATCGCGAAGCGTGGCAGCAAGCGCTTCGGTCCGGCGCGCGGCAGCGACCTCCTCAAGAATCTTCCCGTCGCCGGCCGGCTCGCGCTCGAGATGGCGTCGCACGAAGACGTCGAGCGTCGCGCGCTCGAGGGAGAGCTGCACGTCCTCGAAGAAGCATGGCGCCAGGCCGAGGAGATCGCCGGCATCGCCGACGACATGCTCCTCCCCGCGTCGGTCGACAGCGAGCTCGCGCGGCTCAAGCGCGACCGCGACGAGGGTCCTACACGCTGAAGCGCTCCCGTGCCAGGCGCGTTACCAGCTCGGCCGAGCCGTCCAGACCCAGGCTCGCCGTGTTGACGCACAGGTCGTAGTTCGCGAGATCCCTCCATTCGCGCTTGAAATACGCCCGCACATACTGATCGCGCTGCGCATTCGTCTCCGCCACGTGCCGTCGGGCCTCGGCGAACGGCACGCCGAGCTCTTCGACGGCACGACGCACGAGCTCCTCGAACGGCGCGTAGCAGTAGACGTGGAGCGCATCGGCGCGTGCCGCGAGCATGCACTGCGCGCCACGGCCGACGAGCACCACGGGGCCGGCCCGCGCCGCATCCTCGATCACTCGTCGCGTCATCATCACCATCCGCTCCTCGCTCGGTTGGGCGGCGATGTCACCGACGACCGGCATCACTTCGGGTACGCCGAGCGCCATCGCGGACGCCATCCGCTCGACGAGGGACGGGACGCGCTCCTCGCGCGCCGACACTTCGGCCGGCGTCATCCGCAGCCTCGACGCCACCTCCTCGACGACGGCATTGTCGTACAGAGTCCAGCCAAGCGCACGGGCCACACGCTCGGCGACGTCGGAGCCACCGGAGCCGTACTGTCGGGAAACCGTGACGATCGGCATCAGCGGCGCGGTGGTGGAGCGTCGAGCTGCCGCACCCGCACCTGCTCCACCACGCCGAAGCCGAGCGCCGACCACGCGCCTTCCGCCTCGGCGCTGCCGGCGACGTTGTGCAGCCGCATCTGATCCAGCCCGCGCGCGCGGGCCCACGCATCGGCCGACGCGAGCAACGCGCGCAGCACACCACGCCGCCGCGCCGCCGGCCGCACGTACGCCGATGAGACGTACGCATACCGCGCCGGCTCGAGAAGCAGCGAGCCGGCCGACTCCACGCAGCGCAGCACACCCGCCACTTCTCCGGCGTGCTCGGCGAGAAAGATCGCCTCCGTCCTGGAGCGGAGCTGTTCCGCGAACAGCTCACGCGCCCGCGCCCCCGCGTCGGCACGGAGGCGGCCGTAGATCGGATGATCGCGGTGCTCCAGCAACAGCGCGAGCCGCAGTGCGACGACCGTCTCCAGATCGCGCGGGGTGGCTTGGCGGACGCGGACGGTGATCTTTTTCTCCCCCCGCTCAGGCGACGGAGACTTCAGATGCGCGGCTCCCGTCGGCGCGTCAGGCAGACAGGCCGCCGCCGAAGAAGTCCTCGTTCGGGCGCCGGCGGCGCTTCTCGGGCTCCGCGCGTCCGTACAGACCGCCGTCGGAGCGCGAGATGCGCTTGCGCGCCACGAGCGCCTCGAGCACCAGCTCGCACGCGGCGACCGTCTGCCCCGCGTCGCCTTTCTGGGCGAGTCCGACACGCCGCACGAGATCGACCAGGCCGGGCACGACCCCGAACGCCTTTGCCACCGCCTCGGCGCGCTCGTCGTCCGTCACCTGCAGCGCGCCGCCTTCGTCGAACCAGATCACGATGTCGTCGACGTTGACGCCGCCGGCGCGCTCGTGGAAGGTGGCGTCCGCCGCGCGGCGCACCAGCTCGCGCGCGATCGCGTGGCCGCCTACCAGCTCTCCCTCGTATTCGAGCTCGATCTTTCCCGTGATCGCCGGTTGCGCCGCGTACACGTCCGAGATGCGCGGCACCACCTCCGACTCCCCGGTGACGAGCGCGCGCCGCTCCGCGTTCGAGATCACGTTCTCCATGACGCTGATCGGCATTCGCTGTGAGACGCCCGAGCGCCGGTCGATGCGCTTGTCGGTGCGCGCCTCGAATGCCACCCGTTCGATCACTTCGCTCAGGAAGTCGGGAATACGCACCTTCTTGCCGCCGTCCCGCTGCGTCCAGGCTTCCTGCTCCGTGATCGCCATCCCGAGCTCCACCGTCTCCGGATAGTGCGTGATGATCTCGCTCCCGATCCGGTCCTTGAGCGGCGTGATGATCTTGCCGCGCGCGGTGTAGTCCTCCGGGTTCGCGGTGAAGCAGAGCTGCACGTCGAGCGGCAGGCGCACGGGATAGCCCTTGATCTGCACGTCGCCTTCCTGCATCACGTTGAACAGCCCGACCTGCACCTTGCCCGCCAAGTCGGGGAGCTCGTTCAAGGCGAAGATCCCGCGGTTGGCGCGCGGCAGCATGCCGTAGTGGATCGTCAGCTCGTCGGACAGCACGTGTCCGCCGCGCGCCGCGCGGATCGGATCGAGGTCGCCGATCATGTCGGCGATCGTCACGTCCGGCGTCGCAAGCTTCTCGACGTAGCGGCTGTCCCGCCCCACCCACGCGATCGGCATGTCGTCGCCCCCTTCGGCCAGGAGATTCCGTGCATATCGTGAAATGGGCGCGAAGGGATTGTCGTTCACTTCGCTGCCGGCGACGATCGGCATCGCGTCGTCGAGCAGCGTGACGAGCGCGCGAAGGATGCGCGACTTCGCCTGGCCACGAAGGCCGAGCAGGATGAAGTTGTGGCGCGACAGGAGCGCGTTGATGATCTGCGGCATCACCGTCTCCTCGTAGCCGATCACACCGGCGAAGAGCGGTCCTCCGCCGACGATCCGCGCAAGGAGATTCTGGCGCATCTCGTCCTTGACGGACCGGCGCTGGCGATCCGGGGCGCCGAACGGGGTGCGCTTCAGCGCGCCGAAGGTCTCAGGGAGGGAAGACGGCGACAACACTGCCTCCGGGCAGATCAGAGTCTATCGGGAATCAGCGTAGCGGTGTCGAGCCACGCAAGGGCACAATGCGCGCACAAAGCTCGGTACGCTTCGTGCGCCTACGCATGGCCAGAGGGGAGCCTTCGCGACCAGCCACGGACCCACCGACCGCTGATGCCAAGCCGCCTGCAGCTCCGCCGCCTGCGGTCCCCGACCGTACGCGCGCTCCTACTAATGCTCGGTGCCGCCGGATGTTCCCGCGCGCCGGACGCCCGACAGGTGCTCGATGGCGTCCGGTCCTGGACGGCGACGGTGCGCTTCGCGGCCGACGAGCTTCGTTCCGGCGCCACCACGGCCGCGTACTCGGCGGAGATCCGGGATGCGGCGCGGCGTGCGCTGGCCGCCTCGCCGCGACAGCTCGGTGACCGTCCGGTCCCCGCCGACACCGCGGAGCAGATGCGCTCCGCGACCGACTCGCTCGCCACCGCGCTGCGCTTGCTCGACGCGGAGCTCGCGGCGCGATGAAGAAGTGGGGTGAGATCGCGCTCGGTGTGGTCACCAGCGTCGGTGGATTCCTCGAGGTCGGATCCATCGCCACCTCCGCCCAGGCCGGCGCCGAATATGGATACCAGCTCGCCTGGGCCGTGCTCCTCGGTCTCGCCGGGTTGGCACTCCTCATGGAGATGAGCGGCCGCCTTGCGGCCGTCAGTGGTCGCAGCTACGCGGACCTGCTTCGTGAGCGATTCGGCTTTCGATTCTTCGTGATCCCACTCTTCGCCGTCCTGCTGGTGAGCTTTCTCGTGCTCGCCTCCGAGATCGCCGGGGTCGCCGTCGCGATGCAGATGGCCACCGGCATCGCCATCCGCTGGTGGGCGATTCCCGTCGCTCTCCTCGGCTGGATTCTGCTCTGGCGCGGAACCTTCAGCATCGTGGAGCAGGGCACGGCCGCCCTCGGCCTCGTCGCAATCGTGTTCGCGGTCGGCGCCTGGAAGCTCCATCCGCAATGGGGCGCGCTGGGATCGGCACTCTTACCATCGAACGCATCGCACGATCCGCCGCGGTACTGGTACCTCGCCGTCAGCATTCTCGGTGCGTCCATCAGCCCGTACCTGTACCTCTTCTATTCGGCGGGTGCGATCGAGGACGGATGGACGCGCGACTACCTCGTCGTGAACAGAGTCACGGCGTGGCTCGGCAACCTGTTCGGAGGTGGACTCAACCTCGCGCTGCTGGTCGTCGCCGCGGTGGTGTTCGCACCGCGACACATCCATGTCGACGCTTACGAGCAGGTCGGACTCCTTCTCACCTCGCCGCTCGGCCGCGCCGGGTTCTGGCTGGTGATCGCATCGCTGTGCGTCACCTGCTTCGGCGCGACGGTCGAGATCACGCTCGCGATCGCGTACCTGCTCGCGCAGGGCTTCGGCTGGCCATGGAGCGAGAACTTCCCGCCGTGTCGCGATGCGCGCTTCTCGTTGAGCTACACGGTGGCGATCGCGATGGCCGCGGTTCCAGCGAGCCTCGGCGCGGACCCCCTCGCGCTCACCAACGTCTCCATGGCGCTGACGGCGGCCAGTCTCCCGGTGACCGTCATTCCACTGCTGGTTCTGATGAATGATTCGGACGTGATGGACAAGCGCGGGAATGGATGGGCAACCAATCTGGCGCTCGTCGTCCTGTCCGCCCTGTCGATCGTTCTCCTGGTCGCCGCATTCCCGCTCCAATACCTGGGAGGTGGTTGAGATGTCCGGCATCCACCTCGTGCACGACGTGCTCGACGCACAGCTGATCGACCGCCACAAAGACAAGATCGGCCGCGTCGACGCGCTCATGCTCGAGGTACGCGACGGGCGCCCCCTGCGCGTCGCGACGATCCTGATCGGCGGCCCCGTGCGCGCTCGGCGGGCGGGGCGATGGGCCGTATGGGTGTCGCGCGTCGCGCGCGCGCTGCTGCGTATGCGTAGGGCAGGCGTCGATCGAATTCCCTTCAGCACGATGCGCTGCCTCGGAAGCACGATCCAGCTCGACGTCGACTGCCACGAGCTCGAGTCGCAGCACGTCGAGGATTGGCTGGCGGATCATGTGATCTGCCGCATCCCCTGGGCGCAGGCGAAGCGATGAGCGGACGAGAGATCGAGCTCAGCACGCTCGTCGGACGCAAGGTCCGCGATGCCGAGGGACGGGTGATCGGCCGGATGGAGGAACTGTGCGCCGAGGTGGCCCTCGACGAAGGGAGCGAGTATGTCGTGCGCGTGTTTTACGTCGGTCACTACGGCATGGTCGGGCGATTCGCGGGCGGACGATTCACACGCCATTTCCTGCGGCGCCTCGCGCACGCCGTCCATTACCGGCGCTACGTAGTGCCGTGGGAGCTGATGGACCTCGGCGATCCGCAACGGCCGCGAATCCGGGAGAGCGTCTCACGTCTGAGCGTGAGCCGTGGACCGTGAACCGTTCTACGCCGCACCGACCTCGACCTGATTGTCGTAGAACACCGGACCATGGCCGAGGTCCGTTTCGCGCTGCGACGTCGTCTGGTTGGCATTCGCGCCGTCGGCCGCGAGCTTGCCCCACCAGATCGACGGCGCCCACACGACCCCTTCTCGGATCGACGGCTCCACGCGTGCCTTGGCCAGGAAGGCGCCTCGATCGTTGTGCACCGTCACCATCATGCCGGCCGAGATCGCGCGTCGCTCCGCGTCGTTCGGGTGCAGGAGCACCTCCGGCTCGCGTGCCTGCCGGCGGAGCGTCGTCACGTTCACGAAGGTGGTGTTCAGAAAGGTGTGCGCCGGCGACGAGATCAGCGTGAGCGGATACCGCGCCGCCAGCACCGGATCGCGCTCCGGGGACTCGTACGGTGGGATGTAGTCCGGCAGGGGATCGAATCCGAGTGCGGCCATCCGCGCCGAGTAGAATTCGCACTTTCCGCTCGGCGTGGTGAACGCGCCGTCGGCGTATGGCAGATAGGGCGTGGCCACGTTGAGTCGCATCCATCCTCGCTCGAGCAGCCCGTCGAAGGTGACGCCCTGGAGCTTGGCCGACTGTGACGCGAGCGCCTGGCGGATCAGCGTCACGTCGTCGTCGCGCATCACGTCGTGGGTGATTCCCATCCGGGCCGCGATGCGGCGGAAGATCTCGCTGTTCGGCTTCGCCTCGCCGATCGGCGCGATGGACGGGCGGTTGAGGGTCACGTAGTGATGGCCGTACGCGAAATGGATGTCCCAGTGCTCGAGCTGCGTCGTCGCCGGAAGGACGATGTCGGCCCAGTCCGCAGTGTCGGTCTGAAAATGCTCGAGCACGACGGTGAACAGGTCCTCGCGGCCCAGTCCGCGTAGCACGGCGTTCCGGTCGGGGGCCACCGCGGCGGGGTTGCTGTTGTAGACGACGAGCGCCTTCACCGGCGGACCGCCGACGCCGGCGTCAGGGAGCGTGAGCGCGTCACCGAGGCGGATCATGTTGATCGTGCGCGCCGGCGGGCTCAGATCGTCGCGCTGCAGTGCGGCGCGGTTGAACTGGAAGTTCGCCGACGTCGAGAGCTGCACACCCCCGCCGGGCCGGCGCCAATGGCCGGTGATCGCGGGGAGGCAGGCGATGCAGCGCACGGCCATGCCGCCGCCCGCGTGTCGCTGCAGGCCGTAGTTCACTCGGATGAAGGCTGCGCGTGCGCGGCCATATCGCTCGCCGAGCGAGACGATGACTTCCTCGGAGAGTCCGGTGACGGCGGCGGTGCGCGCGGGCGTCCACTCGGCCGCTCGGCCGCGCAACTGCTCGTGGCCGAGCGTGTAGCGCTGCAGATAATCGTCGTCCTCGAGGCGTTGCGCGAACAGGACGTGCATCATGCCGAGGGCGAGCGCGGCGTCGGTGCCGGGACGAATCGGCAGCCACTCGTCGCACTGCTGCGCCGTGCGCGTGCGGATCGGATCGATGCAGATGATCTTCGCGCCGCGCTCGCGTGCCTTGAGGATGAAGGGCCAGAGGTGCGGATTGGCGGTGAGCGTGTTCGTGCCCCACAGCAGGACGAGATCGCTCTCCGGGACTCCTTCGCTGTCCGCTCCGATGTTGGCGCCGACGGTCATCCGCATGCCGACCGTTCCGGCCATCGAGCAGATCGTGCGGTCCAGCTTCGACGCGCCGAGCAGATGGAAGAAGCGGTGATCCATCGCTTCGCCCTGCACGAGTCCCATCGTGCCGGCGTAGGAATAGGGGAGGATCGCTTGCGGTCCATCGCTCGACCGCGCGATATCGCCGAGGCGCGTCGCGATCTCGTCGAGCGCGTCGTCCCAGCTGATCTGCTCGAACTGTCCACTGCCTTTCGGACCGACGCGGCGCAGCGGTGCGTGCAGGCGGTCTGCGTGATAGGTTCGCTCGACGTAGCGGTTGACCTTCGCGCAGAGGAACCCGTTGGTGAAGGGGTGGTCCGGATCGCCCGCGACGCGTGTAGCGCGGCCCTGCTCGACGGTGACGAGCATGGCGCAGGTATCGGGGCAGTCGTGCGGGCAGGCGCCGCGGACGGTCCCGTCGCGGGGAATCTCGAGGGTCGGCGACATCGCGGCGCTGGTCATCGGGTCGGGCGGGGGATGCAGGGCAACCTAGCCTGGGCAGAGCGCCGGAGCCATGCGGGGCTCGCTGACGATCAGAGAACTCAGCGGTAACTCATTGCTGTGGCACGCGTTACGGTCCAGCGCAAACATTTGTGTTGTCGGATGCGGTCGGCGGCGGCCGGCTCACCGCTGAGGATGGTGAGAAAGCCATTGGGCCACCGTCACTTGGCACTCACGAATCCGCTCTTGACACCGCGTCCCCAAAATCTAAGTTTCACGCCGCTGAAGCCGGGCACCGCGTCGCGTGCACGGACCAACGCGTCATTATCACAGACCTACTCAGGAGAACTACATGAAGCGCCTGGCCCTTGTCGCTGCCGTGCTCGTCGCCGCTTGCAGCACGC
>DASXHF010000268.1:0-5748 GCA_036488775.1 Gemmatimonadaceae bacterium
CCCGCTTCGTGTTTCTCGTTGCCTGGTGCGACGTCGTGCTACGCTCGTCGCGCTCCGTGTGTCGTCGCGCGCGAGGCGCCCAGGTACTTGTCGAGATTGTCCAGCGTTCGCGCGGTTCCTTCGTCGACGCGCATCGCGAGCAGCGCATCGCGGTCCGACTTCGACTGGCACACGATCGTCATCGTCAGCGTCGTCCGCCCGTCGTGCTCGTCGAAGACCAGCGTGCCGACCGATTCGGGCGCGGACGGTGGCACTCGCGTCGTGAACACGAGCCGTCCCGGCGGCTCGATCTCACGGTAGATCCCCGCGAAGCTGTGGCCCGCTCCGCCGGGACCGCCGTTGACGAATCGAAAATGCCCGTTCGGCCGCAGATCGATCTCGCAGGCGGCGAGCCGCACGCCGCTGGGATCCCACCAGTGCGTAACGTGCTCCGCTCTCGTCCACGCGTCGAACACGATCGCCCGCGGCGCGTCGAACACTCGGGTGATGACGATCTCGCGGTCCGAGGGCGTCGAGATCTTCGCGGTTGCAACAGTCTCCATGTGCCACTCTCCTATCGCGTTTTGCGGCCACCGTGTTTGCCCTTCTTCTGCAGGTCGCCGAGGTAGTGGTCCAGCCGCGCGAACTTCTCCTCCCACAGACGGCGATACGATTCCAGCCATTCGTCGACGTCCTTCAATGGCGTCGCGACGAGCGTGCGGGGGCGGCGCTGTGCATCGCGCCCGCGAGCGACGAGCCCCGCGCGCTCGAGCACTTTGAGATGCTTCGATATCGTGGGCTGAGTGAGGCCGAACGGCTTCATCAGCTCCGAGACGTCCGCTTCGCCGGACGCCAGGCGGGCGAGAATCGCGCGTCTCGTCGGGTCCGCGAGCGCGGAGAACACGAGGCTGAGCCCGTCGGTCCCTCTCTCAATCGCCATATGGCTATATTACTAGATGGCTATATATAATGCAAGCCCAAAAATCGCAGGACCCGTGAGGCAATCGGCCGCCGGTGGGGTAGAGGATGGCGCAAAGGGCCGCCCGCCGTACCCCAACAGTTCACGGAGCCGGGGTGCATACACAGTGGCGACCCCTCCTTACGCATGAGCACGCTACGTGCATATTGCTGATCCACGCACACGTTCCGTCTCACGTACCGTTTCTCACCGGGCCGCTGAGCCACCACAGAGTCTATCCATGTCGCGCATCACCCCACTTCTCAGATCCGCGCTCGCCGCCGGCGTTGCGACGTTCGCGCTGTCGGCCGCCGCGAGCGCTCAGTATGTGACCCGTCGCGCGACCACCTCGCTCGAGGAGGCGATCGCCGAGCCGCCGCGCATCGCGCCTGGCGTCGCGCAGCTGGCGCTGGAGCATGCGAACGAGCTCGCCCTGGCGGACAGCCAGCGCGTCCTTCTCGAAACCATCCGTCGCTCGCAGGATTCGGTGAACCGCCCCTTTGCCGCGCAGCTCGAAGCGCTGCGGCCAACGCACCGGCCGGCCAACCCGAACGATCTGAGCAAGGAGCAGGTCGACGAGATCGAGGCGCGCCGCAAGGCGATCGCCGCGATCATGCAGAGCATGCACGACCCCAACGCGATGCTGCGTTGGCGCGCCATGGCGGTGCTCACGCCGGAACAGCAGGAGAAGGCCGCGAAGCTCGAGGAGGACGCGCAGCAGCGTGTCGACGAGGAGCGCACGCGGCGCGCCCGCGCCGGCTACGTCGGCGAAGGACGCCGCGGTGAAGATCGGATGAGCCGCGCGCAGGAGGATTGACACACGGCCGCGTCGGCCCTCCCTCTCCCGGTGAGCGAGCCCGTCTCGCCCATGCCATCCGTCGAGCCGTCCGCGTCGGATGCTCGGCGTGCGTCGCTCGCGCGCGACGCGGCGCTCATCCGCCGCGTGCGCACCGGCGACCAGTCGGCGTTCGACCTGCTCGTCAAGGAGTACATGCGGTCCGCGTACCTCACGGCGTATCGGGTGCTCGGCCACCGCGAGGACGCGGAAGATCTGGTGCAGGAGTGTTTTCTGGCGGTGTATCAGTACCTGGATTCGTTCGACATCGAACGGCCGTTCGGTCCCTGGCTCGCCCGCATCGTCGTCAACCGCGGCGCGAACTTCCGCCGCTCGCGCGCGCGACGCACGACTGAGCCGGAAGCCGATGTCGCGAGCGACGCGCCGTCGGCGCTCGAGGAGAGCGGTCGCACCGAGATGCGCGAGGTGCTCACACGCGCGCTCGCGACGCTGAACGAACGGCAGCGGATGATCGTGACACTGTTCGACGTCGATGGTCTGACGAGCACGGAGATCGGCGAGATGTTGGAGCTCGCGCCGGGCACCGTGCGCTGGCACCTTCACGAGGCGCGGCGCGTTCTGCGCAGCGCGCTCTCAGGATACTTCGGGGACGACGTATGACGAGATTGCGTGGGACACACGATCATGCGGACGAGCCAGCGCGCGATGAGCGGCTCGGCGCACTGCTGCGCGGCGTCGTCGGCGACCCGACGGCCACAGAGGTGAATTGGGACCGGCTCGCCGCGCGGATTGCGGCGGCGCTGCCGGGTCAGCACGCCGCGCCATGGTGGAGCTACGCCGAGCGCTGGCAGCGCCGTGCAGTGCCGCTTGCGCTCGCGGCAGGTCTCGTCGGACTCTTCGCGCTCTGGGACAGCACGGGCAGCGCTGCGCGGAGCGAGAGCGCCATCCCGGGCGCGTCCGAGATGATCAGCGCCGTGATGGCGGGGACTTCGGCCGCCGATGCCGCACGGACCTACACCCGGTCGCTCACCAACACCGTCGACCTCGCGGTCGGAGTGATCGAATGAACCGCGTCCGCGCAGGGTTGGTGATCGGCGCGATCGTGATCGGCAGCGCGCTGGCCGGCGCCGGCGTCGACCACGCGCTGGCTCCCCGCAGCCGCCGCGGTCACGGCGGTCCACCGGGCTCCACTCCGGCGCAGCAAGCCAAGCGCCGCCAGGACATGCTCGAGCGGATGACGAAGGAGCTCGACCTCAGCACCGCCCAGCGCGCGGGCATCGACTCCGTCCTGCAACGCACCGACTCCGCCTTGCTGAAGGTGCGTCTCGAGACCCAGCCGCGCGTGCAGCACATCCTCGAGAGCTCGCGCAGCGAGATCCGCGCGCGACTTGACACCGAGCAACGGAAGAAGTTCGAGACACTCGGCCCGAAAAGAAGGTAGGACGGGAGGACGGGCCCTTCAGTATCCCACCGGCCGCCCCGACGAGCGGGGATCGCTGACTCCTTCATATCCGCCCTTCACCTTCATCACGGCGTTCACCAGGCCGATCCCTCGTGCCGTGGCGACGCCATAGCCCATGGCACGCAGGGAGTCGATGACGGCGGGGGTGACGCCGTCGCGCTCGATCTGCAGCGAATCGGGGAGCGCCTGGTGATGCAGCCGCGGCGCACTCATCGCGTCGGCGAGCGTCATCTTGTAATCGAGCACGTTGAGGATCACCTCACTCGTGCTCGTGATGATGCGCGGGCCACCTCGGCTGCCGACGACAAGGAGCAGCTTACCGCCGCGATCGAGCACGATCGTCGGTGACATCGCGCTCAGCATCCGCTTGCCAGGCTGGATCGCGTTCGCCTCGCCCTGGACCAGCCCGAACATGTTCGGCTTCCCGGGCTGCGCCGCGAAGTCGTCCATCTCGTCGTTGACGAACAAGCCCACCGACGCGAGATAGACACCCGAGCCGTACAGGCTGTTCAGCGTCGTCGTCGTCGCGACCGCGTTCCCCTTTTCGTCGACGACCGAGTAATGCGTCGTCTCCATTCCTTCGCGCGCCGAGAGCCCGGTCGTGAGCGCGGAGGTCGGCGTCGCACGGTCGGGGGCGATCGTGGCGCGGAGCTGCGCCGCGTACCGCTTGTCCGTCAACTGCGCGATCGGAACCTGTACGAAGGCCGGATCGGCCAGCTTCGCGTTGCGGTCGATGAACGCGCGCTGGTACGCTGAGCCGAGCAGATGGGCCCACTGCGTGCTGCCGAACGTTGGGAGCGAATCGTAGCCCTCCAGGATGTTCAGCGTCTCCGTGATCGTCACACCGCCGGACGACGACGGCGGCATGGTGAGGAGGGTGTAGCCGCGGTACGTCGAGCGCACCGGCTCGCGCCAGATGGGCTGATAGCGCGCCAGATCGGCCATCGTGATGATTCCGCCCGCATCGTGCAGCTCACGCGTCCACGCCTCGGCGAGCTCGCCCTCGTAGAACGCGCGGCGGCCGCGCGCAGCGATCGCGCGCAGCGTCCGAGCGAGCACGGGCTGCTTGATCGTCGACCCGACTGGCATCGGGCTGCCATCGCGAAGGAACACGGATCCGCCACCAAACTGCGCGATCAGATCCTTGTTCGTGCGCAACGAGCCGGCGAGCGCCGAGTCGACGACGATGCCTTGCTCGGCATAGCGGATCGCCGGCTCCATCACCTGCGCGAGCGACATCGTTCCGTACTTCGACAAGGCCTCGGTGAGACCAGCGACTGCGCCTGGCACTCCCGACGCCAGCGGTCCGACGATGCTCTTGTTCGTCAACTTCCCGGTCGAATCGAGATACATGTCGCGCGTCGCCGCGAGCGGCGCCACCTCGCGATAGTCGAGCGCTGCGGCGCGGCCGTCGGCCATATGGATGACCATATATCCACCGCCGCCGAGGTTGCCCGCCTCGGGATACGCCACGGCCAACGCGAATCCCACCGCAACCGCGGCGTCGACCGCATTGCCGCCGCGCTGGAGGATCTCCACCCCGGCTTTGCTGCCGAGAGGAGCGTCACTCGCCACCATCGCATGCGCGCCGAACACTGCCGCGCGGCCCGCCTTGTGTCTCCACGCATCGGGAAACACCGCCGCGCGTCGGCCTGCCGGCACCGTCGACGCGGCCGGCAACGCGCGCGCGATTCCGACGTCCGTCGCGCTGCGCGCAGCGGTGACTTCGGGCGCGGGGGCGGTGTGACAGCCGCAGCAGAGCAGCGCGGCGCAGAGAAAAACGCGAGACGTCACGAGTACTCCATCAAGAAATGGTTTCGTCGGGTCGACGGCGGGCCACAGGACTCGCCGGCGTCCATCACACTATCGCAGAAGATCAACGACTTCCCAATCCGAATCGAGCGATCAACCGCGTGCTGTTGATCCGGATGCTCGTATCCTCGCCGGCGCTCAGTCCAGTCTTCTGATGCACCGTCGTCTGCAGATCCTGCACGACGTCGATCGCGAACGTCGGAGAGAAGTTGTAGCCGAGTCCATAGCCGAAGCCGAAGGTGAAATCCGGATCGTTGTCCGGCGGAAGCTTCACGTCCGTCCCGCGCGCGCGAAAGTTCGAGTACAACGTCGTGCCGAGGCTGAGCTCGAGCACGCTGTGGAACTCGCGTCCGCTCGCGACGTGCAGCACCGCGAGCAACTGGGACACGTTCGCGTCGGCGTCCGTAGGCACGCCGCCGGTGGCCGTTCCCGTATAGCGAAGCGGTGAGCGCGACGTCACCCCGCGGAGTCCGAGCGTCGTGCCGCCGGAGATCGTCTTCTCGAGCGACGCGCTGTACAGCGTGCCGCTGCCGAATTCCCACACGCTTCCCGTGCTGCCGTCGTGCACGGTCCATCCCTGCGAGAGCGCGGCACCGAACGACACCCATGCCGCGGGCTCCGTGAAGTACATGCTCTGCGGATGCCGTACGATCTGCGCGCCGGCATGCGCGGCGACCAAGGGAACGAACAGGAGCAGTAGACGACGCACGAAAGCTCCACGGGCTTGCGGGTGGTAAACGG
>DASXHF010000284.1:0-2652 GCA_036488775.1 Gemmatimonadaceae bacterium
CACGCGACGGCCCGCGAGGCGCTGCGCGCTCGCGGGCCGCGTGTCCGGTGCCGACGTCCGCGCGGGCGCCAGTAACCGGTTCCGTCATCGAAGTGCTATCTCAGGCTGAGAACGAGCTGCCGCAGCCGCAGCCGCCGGTCGCGTTCGGATTCTTGAACGTGAACCCCGACCCCTGCATCGACGACACGTAGTCGATCACGACGCCGTTGATGTACTGGGCGGAGAATGGATCCACGAAGACGCGATACTCGCCCTGGTCGACCACGAGATCATCTTCCGCGGCCTGGTCTTCGATCAGCAAGCCATATTTGAAACCGCTGCAGCCGCCGGGCTGCACGCTCACGCGCAGTCCGCCGATCGCTGGATCCACGCTTTCCTGCGTCATGAACTTCTTGACCTCGGCGCCCGCGGCGGGCGTGACGGTCATCAGAACTTCGGGTTGGTTGATCGTGCTCACGGCTCCTCCACTGGGTTGCGCCGCTCGGTCGTCGGCGCGGTCATCCACACTCTTAAGTATATACCCCGCAACGGGGTTCGTTCAAGCTCGGCTGTGCCTGCTTGCTTGCGCGCTTCGTTGCTGGGACGATCGGAGAACTGAATGCGCGGAACGGGCGGAAACGACTGAACCTGCGGATCTGTCCCTCGTAGGAGCTGGACGCTGCGCACCAAACCCGGCTCCACGATCCCACGGTCTTTCTTTGTGGTCGACGGGATGCGGAAGCGGCGCCTGGACGCTGCCGGTGTGCCGTCATCCGTCGTTTCCGTCGTTTCCGTCGTTTCCGTGCATTCAGTTCACTACGTGCGAATCCCTGCCCAGAATCAACCCGAGCAGCGATGGTCCGTTCCCACAATCAATCCGCCGCCACGCGCTGCGCCGCCATGGCCTGCTGGGCGCGCGGGCCGGCGTCCTCCGACCGGAAGGCGCGAGCGATCCAGGCGAACGCCGCCGCTGCCACCAGCAGCATCACGAAGCCCGTGGCCGTCTCACCAAAGATGAGCTTTCCGATGCCGAACAGCGTCGCATAGACGGCCACGATTCCGGCGAGCCAGTTGGTCCATGCCAATGCGCCGCCCGGGATCGGCTCGGCGCCATACCCCAACCCGGCCGAGATGCGGCGCCAACCAGGTCCGCCCGGCCGCACGCGCTCATAGAAGGAGGCTAGCTTGGCCTCCGGCTCCGGAGCGGTGAGGAACGTCACCGAGACCCAGACGATGGTGCTGAGCAGGACGGTGATGAGCATGACCCACGCGTCCGTGCGAAGATCGCCCGCGGGAAAGCGGCCGCGCATCGCGCCGATGGCGACGAGCGAGATGACGAACGACGCGATCATCGCGCTGATCTCGCTCCACGCGTTGATCCGCCACCAGTACCAGCGCAGGATCAGGACGAGTCCCGTTCCCGACCCGAGCGCGAGCAGGAACTTCCACGCGCCTTCCACCGTGTCGAGCTGCATCGTCACGAGCACCGAGGCGAGAAACAGCAAAACTGTCGCCCAGCGCGACACCGCGACGTAGTGCTTCTGCGTCGCCGTCTTGTTGACGAAGCGCTTGTAGAAGTCGTTCACCAGATACGACGCGCCCCAGTTGAGCTGCGTGCCGACGGTCGACATGTACGCCGCCGCGAACCCGGCCATCATGAAGCCACGCCAAGGAGTCGGCAGCAGATCGACGAACGCCTGCACGTAGGCCGCTTCGTGATCGTGCGTCGGGCCGATCCCGGCCGGGTACAGGATGACGGTGGCGAGGCCGGTGATGATCCAGGGCCAGGGGCGGATGGCGTAGTGCGCGACCTGAAAGAACAGCGTCGCCAACACGCCGTCGCGTTCCGTCCTCGCCGAGAAGATGCGTTGCGCGACGTAGCCGCCGCCGCCGGGCTCCGCACCCGGGTACCATGCCGCCCACCACTGCACGGCCAGAAACACCGTGAGCGCCAGAATCGGCATCCAGGCGTACGCCTCCACGCCCGTCGGCGTGATCTTGATCGGCAACACCGAGATCGCTGCACCCGAGCTTCCGAAGTGCGCGGCGAGGCCGGCCTTGAGCTTGTCCATGCCCCCTACCGCCCGCACCGCAAACACGGCGAGGATGATGACGGCGGTCATCTTGATGATGAACTGCACGAGATCGGTCCAGAGCACGGCCCACATGCCGGCACCGGCGGAATACGCGACGGTGATGACGAAGCAGATGCCGACCGCGAGGATGTCGCCCGAGACCGTCAGCCCCAGCACGTTCACCGAGTGCAGGCCGAGCGAGATGGTGAGGATCTTGATCATCGCGCGGGTGACCCAGCCGAGGATGATCAGATTGATCGGGATCGCGAGATAGAGCGCGCGGAACCCCCGCAGCGCCGCCGCGGGCTTGCCGCTGTACCGCAGCTCCGCGAACTCGACGTCGGTCATCACGTTCGCGCGCCGCCAGAGGCGCGCGAAGAAGAACACGGTGAGCATCCCGCTCATCAGCATGTTCCACCACAGCCAATTGCCGGCGACACCGTGCGAGGACACGAGGCCGGTCACGACGAGCGGCGTGTCCGCGGCGAAGGTGGTGGCGACCATGCTCGCGCCGGCGAGCCACCAGCTCACGTTGCGGCCGGAGAGGAAATACTCCTCGATGCTCTCGCCCCCCTTCTTGGTGAAGACGAGCCCGATC
>DASXHF010000291.1:0-16548 GCA_036488775.1 Gemmatimonadaceae bacterium
CGAGCCGAAGTACAGCGAGCCGTCGGGTGTGACCGCGTAGTACAGCGGCTTCACGCCGAACCGGTCGCGCGCGATGAACAGCGTCTGCCGGCGGCGGTCCCAGATGGCGAAGGCGAACATCCCGCGCAGCGCCGTCGGCGCACGGGGGCCCAGCTCCTCGTAGACGTGGAGGACGCTCTCGGTGTCGCAGTGGGTGTGGTACGGACGTCCCTGCGCCTTGTACCGGCGCATGATCTCGGGGTGGTTGTAGACCTCCCCGTTGTACACGATCTGCACCGCGCCGTCGTCGCTCGCCATCGGCTGCTGGCCGGCATTCGGATCGACGATGCTCAGACGCCGGTGGCCGAGGCCGATGCGGCCGTCGATGAAGGTGCCCGAGCCATCGGGGCCGCGATGGGTCATGACGTCGCGCATTCGCTCGATCGTCGAGCGCTGAACGACGGCGCCCGAGCGGGAGGAGAGCGCGATGCCACAGATGCCACACATGCGAAGGGCCTCGAAAACGGTAACGATGCGTTCCAGCCGAGCTAAGCAACTCGCGGACCCGCCGGCGAACGAAAACTAGCTGCCGCCGGGGCGGTCCGCAGGCTCGCCGGGCTAGAGTGGCGGCGGCCGGTGCAGTGGGTATATCGAGGCGGCGGGCCCTCGCCGGTGTCTTGGACGGTCCAGATTAAGCCCAGTCTGACTCACGCCCCCCAACGCATGCAAGATCGGACGCTCGCGATACCGTGAATCGCTCGCCTACATCCCCGATCTCACGTATATTGGCCGCGCCGCCATCCCTGGGAGCGGCCGATGGCCACCGAAGGACGTTCCATCGTCAGAGCCCTTCGAGCCGGGCTGCAGACCGTGCACCCGGCGGCTTGGTGTGCCGCGCTCTATGTCGTGCTGGGCCTCGTCACGCATATCCACCTGACCGGTGACGCGCCGGAGTACGCCGGCGAGATCTATGATCGGCTCCGGACAGGAGTGCCGCCAGCCGGGTTTTGGGATGCCGGGCATCTGGTCTGGCGCCCTCTGGGCTTCGCACTCGTATACTCGGTCGAGCGCGTGGGACAGGCAGCTGACACGGCCACGCTGTCCGCGATCTCCCATACGCTGATCGTCATCTCATGGGTTGCGGGCCTGGCCTGCGCGCTGATCCTACCGACGTGGCTCCTTCGGCTCGGGGCATCACCCCAAGCCTCGATATTCGCGACAGCGACTCTGCTCAGCGCCAACGCCTTCCTCAACTACACCCATGGCGGCTCATCCTACGTACCCGCGCTCGCCTGCCTTCTTGCCGGACTGTACTTGCTGTCCCCGAACCATTCGGTCCCCGGCTTCAGCGTCTTAGGCGGGCTGTCGCTAGCGGGCGCAGTCCTGTTGTGGTTCCCTTTCATTCTAGCGCTGCCCGGTGCGCTGTTGGCGCCTTGGCTCCTTGGCATGCGGAGCCGGGATTCGGTCCGTTCCGTAGCCTATGCGACGGCAGCGTGCGCCGTCGCCGGCTTCGGCACGTATGCAGCCGTCGCCGTTCATCTGAACGTGATCTCGCCGACCGGCTTTCTGGAGTGGTTCAAACGTTCGTCGCACGGAATCACTGGTAACAGCGGCGTCTCGCGCGCGGCATTCGGACTGAGTCGGTCCTTCTTGAACATGGGATCCGACGGCGCGGTGCTGAAGCGATTCCTCCTTCATGACCCCTACAACCCCGTCGCTTCAGCCGATCTCGTGTCGCTGGGGTGGAAGTTTGTATTCTTCTACGCGGTGCTCGTAGCCATCGCGGTCACGCTGTGGCGATCGTCGTGGCGGTGGCGACTCGTCTTCTGCCTGATCTCAGCCGTGCCCGTCGCGCTCTTCGGGATTTCGTGGCAGGGTGGGGATACCGAGCGCTATTTCCCGCTATTTCCCGCGCTTCTGCTCGCACTCGCGACTTCGATTTCAACAGGTCGAGCAAGATCGATGGGGCGCCTCCTCCCGGAATCGCTTGCAGTGCTGTCATTGCTCGTGAACGTGCCTGCCCATTCTCGGCACATGTTTGCCGCTGAGGAAAGCGCGATCGTGGCGAGGGTCGGCGCGTTCGACGACTCGCTCCTGCCGCCGGGCAGCATTCTCGTCCTTCCGACGTTCAATGATCGGCTGGGGGCGTATTTCAGATCGGGAACGGTCGACCGTCAGAGAATTCGCGGCACCTATGGTTTCCACGGGCTCGTCGAAAAGGGCTCTGACAACACGCCGCAGTGGCGAGAAGGATTCTCGACGCGGGCGCTTGCTGTTTGGGATGCTGGCGGCCGAATCTGGCTGTCTCGACGTGTCCTTAGCCCGATCCCCGAAAAGGATTGGGACTGGGTAGAAGGTGACGACCGTCGGGTGTCGTGGTCCGACTTGCCGGCTTTCTTCACGCCTTTTGAGCTTGGAGCGACCCGAGGGGGAGTCGACGGATTTGTCGAGCTGCTACCTACGCCGCGCAACAGGTCACGTTTACGCGCGACACTGGCGAGCGATTGACGCTGCCGTCGGGCTCAGCTCGCGCTTGTACGAATCGGGACGTTCCAGTGTGTCGCCTACGCTCCGAGCACTGACCGATACAGCCCACGAACCCGCTCCCGGAACTGGGCCGTACTGAACGTCCCGCGGACGAGCTCCTGTCCACCTGCAGCAAGTCGGGTGGCGAGGGCGTCGTCGTCTAGCAGCCGAATCATGGCTCGGGCGAGGGCTGGGGCGTCGCCGTGCGGAACGAGGAGACCGGTTTGGCCGTCGCGCACGATCTCGGGAACTCCCCCTACTGCGGTCGCAATAAACGGTTTGGATTGCGCCATGGCCTCGAGGATGACGAGGGGCAGCCCCTCCTGGTGGGTGGACAGCACGCACAGGTCCATCGCCGAGATGATACGCCCGACGTCCGTGCGATGGTCGGTGAAGGTAAAGTTCCCCGCGAGCCCATTCTCCTCCAGTAGTTCCAGCACCGTGGCGTAATGCTCGGCGTAGGCGGGGACTCCGGAATGCTGCCCTACGATGAGAAACCGCACGTCTGGATGACAGGCAACCACCTTCACGGCCGCGTGCACCAGCGTCGGATAGTCCTTCTGGGCGGCGACACGAGCCACCATGCCGATCACCCGGCTTGAGGGCGCGATACCGAATTCCTCGCGTACCTCGGCGCGCGCTGCAGGATCCGTCGGTTGCGGGTCGATACCATCGTAAAGCACCGTCCCCCGGCCGTCCTTGATCGGGTATCCAAACACCCGCTGCGCATCCGCCGAGACGAATACGAAGCGCCGTACAGGAGCGAGGAAGGTCCGGTCACGAAATGAAAGAGCCTCCGGGAACGCGTTCCGCACCTGTGCGACGGAAGGGATTCCCGCGATGCGGGCAGCGAGTGAGCCCCGATGGGCGGCAATGACATCGGCAAAGTGAACGAGGTCCACTCGCTCATCGCGCAGCTTCCGCGCGAGTGACCAGGACGCTCGCAGGTACGCGCCAGGGTGCCGGTAGCTCGGTTCGGCCGTCTCGTACGAGACGACGCGAATCCCCGCCTGGGTGAAGAGAGCCGCCACCCGCTCCGCGTCGGGCAAGCAGAAAGCAATGTTCGTGAACTCGTCGCCCTCGGCCACGCGTGCCAAGCGGGCCTGCGCGTGCTCGGTGCCGCCCACGGCTGGCCATGGCATGATGTGCGCGATGCGACGTTGGCGCACGCGGGGCTGGGGGCTCATGTCAAATGGCCTTTTGAGATCGATTCCGATTGGCGGACGAGGCCGAGCACCCGTGAGTAGCGATGAACTGCTATTTCGCGAAAGCCGACCCGTTGGATGGCGCGGCACGATGCCGTGTTCTCGCGGCGACACCAGATGTAGGCTACCGGTGCTCCTTCGCCGAACCGTTCCGTCAGGATCCAAGTCAGAAGCGCCGGATAGAGTCGGTGGCCGCGGTGTGCCGGTATGGTCTCGAAGGTGGTCAAACAGACTCCGCCCGCGGGCACCGTGAGCCTGCTCCGCGTCTCTGTGAGAGGCCAAGAACCGGCCGCGCGGGCGGAGAAACCCCAACTGGCCAACTGGCCGTCTATCTCGATCCAGTGAAAGCGCAGGCCGGGTCCCGCCAATTGCAGCTCACCGACGAGGTTTGACGGGAGCGACATTTGCGAACGGTTGAGAAACGCTGCTGCCGCCTCACTATGAACTGTCACTCGCCCGCTGCTTTCAGCAGGCGCAACCGGGTTAAGTTGCTCCGGCCGCATCTGAAACACTACGACGCTCTCCCGCGTCCAAAGCGCAGCGGCCGTGCGGGAAGCGGCAACGCGTGCCACGCCACGAAGTCCCATACGTCGCGCCGCTCCGAGCTTACGCTGAAGGATCATTGAAACACGGTATGACACCTGTTGACCGCCCCCGTGTGCAGTGGTTTCATGGCATCACTCCGGCGCGCGAGCGCCGCGAAAGAGAGTTGCTCCTCGCCGGCTGCCGGCTGCCCGCTCGGGCCCGCTCCAGCTGGGCACGCGCATTCCCACGGATTGATACGTCGCTGCTGGTCCTCGAGGGGGCAGGTAGCACTCTTGGCGCCATCGGGGTGGAGCGCCACCCCAGCCGCGCCCTCCCTGGACATCATATCGTCCGTGTCGCTCGTGTGGGAGCGTCGCTACCCACAGAAATCGCGGACGCGGCGGTGCGAGCTCTCGTCGAAAGTGTCAGAGGAGACAACCGGGCGCTGCGCCTCCATCTAGAGCTTTTCTCGAGAGACGCGCAGGAACGGGATCAGCTGGGCGGCATCGCCCGCACGTATGGTTTCACACGGCTCCCGGAGGTCACCAACTACGAGTACACTCTCGCAACCGATCTCGCTGGCACGGACGACGCCGGCCACCTGGCATCGCTCAGCCAGGGCGTTCGACAGAACATTCGCGCGCTTGCCAAATACCCCGTGGAGTTGCGGCCCATTCGCGACGAGAGCGACTCACAGCGTATGAACGCGTTGATGCGAGATACCCTGGCGCGCACCGGCGCTCGACACCACGAGCGCGACTACGGGTCCACCATTCGGCTCGCAATCGCGGAGCCGGCCGTCGCACGACTCGTAGGACTCTATCGCACTGACGGAATAGGCGGGGAAGATGCGCTCATCGCGTTCGCCCTGGGATTGAACAACGTCGACCACGTCGCATACGACATCGGCGCCTCGGGGCGCGTGCCAGAGTTCAAGAACGTTTCACTCGGCTACCCTCTGCTCTGGGATCTCATCAGCTGGGCACGTTCCGTCGGGGCCGCATGGTTCGACTACGGAGGTGTACCAGCCGCGAACAGCGAGGGCGAAGAGCGCCTGAGGAGCATCTCGGACTTCAAGCGTCGCTTCGAGAAGAACGCAGTGCGAGTGTCCGAAGAATGGGCTCTTACCCCTCATCCGATGCGGGCGGCGGCAGCCCGTGTCGTGAGCAGAGCGGTGCAGGCGCTCCGGCGCCCCGGGGGCTAGGGTCCGCTGTGCGCCTGGCCTACGTTAGCCCCGCATCGCTCGCGGTAACGCGCCCCGCGCCCTGAACGTTCCAGCCCGCACTGGTGCGGCAGAACTCGGCGGCACCTGCGGCGTGGAACGTCAATGCACCGGCGCGGAGACGAGCCTCGCATCCGAAAAGCGCAACCTCGAGCACCATCCCTGTCGCGACCGATCGGCGAACGAGCGCAGCATCCCCGTTCATCTCGATCGCGTCGCCACGAACGATGCCATCTCGCTGAAAGAGGAGGATGTCCCGCCGGTCTCCCTCCTCTACGACGAGCCCGACTCCTCCCTCGCAGGGCACGTCACGAACCGAGCTGAGATGCCCGTCCGAGACCGGTACCACTGCGGTGAGTATGTCGTGGCGCCCCACACCGCGGCTCGTCGCGAGGCCGTGCGGCGCGCGCATACGCGTGCCGTAAACCGGTGAAATCCAGCCGTCGCTCCATTCGAGGGCGCGAGCGTCACCGCCGACGTGGAACAAGACGCGAAGGGAATTGTCAGCTGAGCCAACCTCCACGTGAGCACGCGCCCGCCCAGTCGCTGAGACGCGTGCGTCGGCAGGCAGGTGCAGGTGTACGGCCGCCTTGTGCTGGCCCCGGGCTTCGATCGTGTCCCCGATGACCCAGTAGCCGTGGCGCACGAACAGCACTCGCCGCCGGTGCAATGCCGGATCCGGCAACCGAGCGAACCCTTCATGACTTCCGACGAAGTAGTCCGCTAGAGTCCCCGACCACCAACGCTCCACTCGAGCATCGGCCCGAGACTGCCACGCAAACGGGCCAGCCGGGACAGACGAACTTTGTCCGTCTACGGTGACGGTGTTGTGCGACGCCGAATGACGGAAGTGGTCGCGGTCGGCGGTGGGGCCGGTGTAAGTGAACGTTCCCGTATCGACGACGACGGGCCGACCCAGGGCCGCGATCTCGATCGACAGCGCATCGGAATGAGCGTGTCCGCAGTTCAGGGCGCCGTGAGGCCCGCAGTCGATGACAGCATGATTCGCGTTCTGGTCCCAGCTATCACGCATCACGCCATAGCCACCGGCCGCGAACAGCCGCGACGTGTGGGCAGGGGCTGGTCCGGCTGCCCCTTCATCCACCTGCGTGGTAGACGTGGGTCCGAGCAGCCACAGCACCTCCTCCGTAGCGCACCCGGCAACTCGCGCGAGCGTTGGTCGCTGCAGGCAAACCGCGGCTGTGCCGAGCGCCGCCCGCACGTCGGCCGGTCTACGCTGTTCCAGCGCAACGAGGCGTCCACCGTCGTCATCACCGATCAACGGAATCGTGCCATCCGGCCGCGTGAGATCGGCGAGATGCTCGGTAGCAAGCGTCAGTCGAGCGATGACGTCCCGCGAAATGGTTTCACCATTCGCGCGCGCCAGAAGGAGTGCGTGCAGATAGATGTCGACCGTGTAGCGGTGATAATACGTCGCCTGTTCGAAATACACTCCATCCGGATGGACCTGCTTGAACAACTCGCGCTCGAGGATGCTCCAGCCGAGAACGCGCCACCGTTGGGCATGCCGAAACTCCGGCAGCATCGTCCCCAGGTAGAGGAGGCCGAGTGCCTCACCCGTAAGGTGCGTGTTGGGACTGAAGTAGGTGGACTGGTAGCGCTCGAGATGGCGCCCGTGAATGTGCAGATAGCTGAGCATGCGACTCAATAAGCCGGCATCGAGCTCCGGGGCATCGCGGAATAGCTCGAGGGCCCACAACCAGGAGATTGCGCGGTAGGCGATCTCGAGACTGCTCGCCCAGTTGATCCCGGACTTCGGCGGATTCTCGTCCATCCACGACGTGATCTGCTCGACGAAGCAGCGCGTGTACCGTGTATCACGCGTGACCTGATAGGCCCGACCCAGCACGACGAAATGTTGATGCCGATTGATCTCCCAGACCACCTTGTGATCACCAACCACGTTGGCGTCGAGATAGGGAATCCGGCTCCAGTGCGTACGAGGAGAGCGCTGTCCGGTTGTCGGATCCAGATGCCAATCGATCGGTGTGCCGAAGGAAAGCGCGCGATGACCCAAAAGGTCGAAGGAGCCCTCGAGCACCCGGTCGGCCGAAGCGATCAGCTCCATTCGCGCCTTCGACCACCGATTGGCGTGGAGCGCCGTTGCCGTGGCGCCGTCGCGAACCCCCTCGAAGAACCGGGGGTGTTCGCGCGTGCGAAAATGACGGAGCCGTCCTTCCGGCGAGCCTGATGCGTCCGTCGCTGGTGTCAGCAGGTGCACCAGCTCTTCCTCGCGAGGCTCGCGGACCGTCACGGCGAGGCGGTGTGACTCCAACACCGCGGCGAGCTTCTGACCGAGCCGCTCGTACAGTTCGGCGAAGGATCGCTTACGCAGCTTGCGAAGGAGGGCAATCACAGTTCGCTGGGACCCGACGTTCGAGCATGTGTCGCAGTGAGACGGCGTCCGCCGCCGAGCGTCTGATACAGCGCCACCCACTGGTCCCGTACAGCCGGCCAGGTGTAGCGGGCAAGGCATTCAGCGCGAGCCTCGTCCGATAGACGCAGCGCGAGCGCGGGATCGCGGAGTACCCGAAGCGTGGCCGCGGCAAGGGCCGCGGCGTCGCCGCGGGGCACGATCAATCCCGTAACGCCATCGCGGACGATGTAGGGAATGCCGCCCGCGTCCGTGGTGATCACCGGTGTGCCGGCGGCGAACGCGTCGAGGATGGAGAGGGGCATGTTGTCGATGTCCGATCCATTGAGAAACACGTCGGCGGCGTCGTAAAGCGCGGCCATCCTATCGGGAGGGACGCGCCCGACGAAGGAAACGTTTCGCAGCATCAGTTCACGGGCCAGTTTCTCCAGCGGCTCCCGTTCGCTCCCGAACCCGGCCACGACGAGCGCGGCTTCGGGGACGGCGCGCTGGATGATGGCAAAGGCACGGAGCACGAGTGCGACGTTGTAGAGTGGCTCGAGATTGCGGTTGGTCAGCAACAGAGGTCGGATCCCGCTGCGTCGGCGGTACGGTATGCGTTCGAACTCCACGAAGTTGCCAATGGCCCGGGCGTGCAGGCCGAAGCGGGCGAACACGTCGACCAGGTACTGGGACGGCACGAAGATCTCATGCGCGAGGTGCGTGGCGCGCACCGCCGATGGCCAGCGAGCGAGGTGGTCTTCGGCTTCTCCGCTGTGGTAGTTCAGGACCACTTTTTTCCCATATAGGCGTCCGACCAGCATCGCGGGCAGGGGCGCAAGCACGAATGACCAGTACGACGCCGAAAAGACGTGGACCACGTCGTAGTGCGGTAGCCGGGCGATGAGGGCGGCAAGATAGCGGACCGACGTCAGAACTGTCCGCACGTACTTGATTCGTTGGAGTCGCCCAAGGACTCCCGGCAGCATGGGATTCACGGGCAGGAGCTCCACTGTCATTCCTTCACGGCCGTGAAGGTGCTCGATCAGGCGTTGCGCCTGAACCGCCTGGCCACCGAGGATGTTAGTGGAGGGGGCCACGACGACGACGCGTACGCGTCGTCCACGATCTCTCTGCATATTCGCGCGTTGCACAAAGAAAGACTTCCGGGGCACCCACGAAGGTATTCGTGGGTGCCCCGGAAGCAGTAGAGGACGGGTAATGCCCCGCTTTGAGATGTAGACTACGGCGTTCCGGCGAGGGCGGCCGTGGCGGCGGTCATGACGGCGCTGACATCCGCTCCGGCGTCGCCTCCGTCGGTTGCTTTGCCCTTCGCTGGACTGACGAGCTGGAGATGAACGTCTCCACCGGGGCCATCGACGAATCCAAGCGCGCTGAGGCTGGGGTCCTCATTGATGAGTGCCGTGTTGCCTACCGGATAGCTGTTGTAATTCCCCTGCAGGTATGCGGTGCCCACGGCGAATACGTTGCCGGCGACGTGGCCGTCCGGCATGAAGTGCGTGATCGTCGGTCCCGGCCAGCCCGTGGCCTGTCCCTGAACGCCGTTTCCGCCTACAGTGGCAAAGATGTTGTTCGTGAGGGTGAAGCGTATCGTCGGATGATCGTAGTTATCCATGTTGACGGCAATGCCACCCGCACCGACCCACGTCACCGTATTGTGGTCGAGGGTGATGTCGGTGAGCGCGCCACCGGTGAAGAAGCCGTTGCCCTTTCCAGAGTACGTGGTCGAATTGACGCCGAGCAGCAGGTTGTTCTGGATGAGGACGCGCGACATCGGCATGATCGGTCCACCGCACGACGACCCGGCGTCGAGGTTGATCCCGCTTCCGGTATTCCGAATCAGGTTGCGCCGGAACGTCACATCGAGCGTTCCCGCTGGCACCGGTCCGCAGTCCTGATTCACCGACTTCATGGCGACAGCCGTGCCGTCCCAGTCTCGCGGCCAGCTGCCCTCAAGCACGTTCTCTTCCACGAGAACGCGCTGCGCGTTCTTCAATTCAAAGAGGTTCTTGATGTGCCACGGGCCGCCAATCCACTCCGCCGGCTTGAAGAGGTGGTTGCGTTGGACGGTAATGTCGGCGGGTGACAGCTCGGCGGCTCCAGCGTCCGATCCCCCGAACATGATGTTCTCAGTTGACCCCTGGAGCTCGTTGTTCCGGATAAGGAAAGGACCCGGGCCGTTCCAGCCACCAATGGCCTGCGCATCTGCGCTATCATCGTGGCAGTCGCTGAGCCAGGAATCGATCACCCCTGCGCTGCCGGAGTTGAGCGCAACGCACCGCCGCAGGCTGGCGGTCGTGGTGCCATGCACGTACACCCGATCGAGGATGAGATTGTAGGCTGCACTGGCGAGCGTCGTCTGGCCTTGCGACTTGTCCATCCCGAAGCCGACGAGGCCATAGCTTCGCGTAACGGAGGACCCGAGGGTGATCTCCACGCCGATGATGCGATAGCCGTGCGCGCCGAGCGCCGTCTGGATGGCATTGCCGGCGTCGACACTGCTGATGATCGGTAGTCGCGCCGCCTGGGCCAGCGCCGGCGTCATGCGAGTGCCCGGGCTCGGGAGCGACGTTCCGGATGCTGGCCGGATGATGATCCATCCTGAAGCGCTTCCCTTGTTCGGCAGCACGAAGGCGCCGGAGTAGGTCGCGCCTGCCGCCAGCTCGATCACGTCGCCAGGCTTGGCCTGGTTGATCGCCGCCTGCAGGTCACCGCCGTTGGGTACGGCGATGGTCGCGCCGGTGACACTCGGCATCGACACGTCGACCGTGGCCGCGGGGAGCGCGACCACTCCGGGGGGGCCAGCTGGGACGGGCGCGCCCGGCGTCCCGCCGACAACGATCGTCGTCTGCCCAACGATGGCGCCGACAGAGGCGGTGATCTGTGCGCTGCCCGCGCTGATACCGTTTACAGTGCCGTCCGCGGCGACCGTTGCGACGGTCGGCGCGCCGCTCGCCAGTGCGACGACGGCGCCCGTGACGGCGTTACCCGCTGCATCCTTGACCGTGACGACGACGTTGGTCGTCTGTCCAACCGCAACGGATTGCGACGTCGCCTGGACGACGATCGTCGATGCGCTGAGGGACGGCGTCAGAAGTGGCTCGGTGCATCCTGCGCTGCAAGCAGCGAGCAGGGCGAACGCAAAAAACATGGAGTGTCGCCGCATGGGCTCCCCCTTGGAGAGGTTCGTTCGGCGGCTCGACTGGCGTAGCGATCACTCGCTGTAGCCTCGTAGCTTTGCGTCGCCGGCTTTCACCGGGTTTGCCCTTGTCGCGTCCCCCACAGAGTGGGAGCGATCAGCCGATCAGGTGTGCATGAACCAGCGGCCCTTCAGACGTCTGTTCATGCGGTGATCAAACCGACATCGGTTCGAAGAACTCGGCGCCGATCTGTTGATGAGACAGATAAACAGACAGATGGTAACGCAAAAAACCAGCTGTGAATTGCATTTTGCGCATGATTTTTCTCGCGCGATGTGCATGAGTGATGTGTGTCACGCAGAGCGAGTGACAGAGATTGACCATCGTGCGTGAGCAACGTCGACTCGCTCGCATCTATCGGCGGGTCTGCGTGCCGCGCACGAGTACGCGCTCGCGCAGGTTCTCCATCTGCCACAGCAGCCGCGGCGCCACACCGAGCATGAACGCCACCGCCGCGAGCTTTCGGCTCCGAAGGGCGACGTTCGCTTCCGCCAATGCGGTGCGTGCCTGCGCAAAGTCGCGCGCGGCGAAGGCACGCTTCCCCTCGTGGAGTCGTTGCATTCCCTCGAAGCGCGTCCGCTGATGGCGGACCGTCTCGCGCTCGCCGTCGGTCAGGGTCATCGTACGGAGGCACTTCTCGAGCACGACGCAGATGCTCTGCAGCATCTGCACGACATCCGCCGCCAGGCCACCTTCGCGCACGCGGTACCGCGCGACGACGCGGCGCGTGTAGTTGAACCGGATGCCCGAATGCGCCAGTCGGAGCCAGAGGTCGAAATCCTCCGAGCGGCGCAGTGTCTCGTCGAACAACCCGTGCTCGAGGAGCGTGCGGCGGCGCACGACCGAACACAGGGTCGGGTTGCAGCGCTGCATGACGAGACTGATGAAGTCCACCTCCCCTTCCGACGGATTGAGGTCCATCACCGTTGGGCCTCCCTCGGGCACGTCGCCGAAGGTCTCGAGATCTCCGTAGAACACGGAGGACGCAGGATCGGCGAGCGCACGCGACACGTGCTCTTCGAGGAAGATCGGCAGCAGCGCGTCGTCGGCGTCGAGGAAGGCGACGAGCTCCCCGCGCGCGAGGCGGATGCCGGTGTTCCGTGCAGCGCTCGGTCCGCGGTTCTCCTGCGCGACGTATCGGATTCGTTCCCCGTAGGGTGACAGCGCCCGCTCGAGCTCCGCGGTATCGGGTGAGCCGTCGTTGACCACGATGACCTCGTGATGC
Organism: Gemmatimonadaceae bacterium; assembly: GCA_036488775.1. Classification (GTDB taxonomy): domain Bacteria; phylum Gemmatimonadota; class Gemmatimonadetes; order Gemmatimonadales; family Gemmatimonadaceae; genus AG11. Next base: position 12,278 of record DASXHF010000291.1, read on the forward strand.
GCGTACGTCTGGGCGAACACCGACTCGAGCGCCGTCGGGATGAAGGGTGCCACGTTGTACGCCGGAACGACGACGGACACCAGAGGACCGTGCTCCGCCATCGACGATGCACGGGACTCCGTCATGGAGTCGCGGCCCGGTTGGCTGCTCGACCCAAGGGCTCGCGGAGCCGGGTCAGCCCCTCCGTCCAGCGCTCGCGGACGAAGCCGAATATGAACCAGAGGCGGGTCTCCGCCTTGAACGCCGCCCCAGCGTGCCCGCGAAGCGTTCGTACGACGGCGAACGTGAGGTTTTCGAGCACTTCCCAGTACATGTGACGCGGCACCCCGAACAACTGAGGGACCTCCTCGGTCGATGGATTCCGCATGATGGCGTGCGACCGCCCGTGATCGCGGTGCCAGCGGCGGTGATACCGCTTCGTCAGACGTTCCGGTTCGGCGCGGTGCAGAAACGCGACGTCGGGAAGGTAGACGCCCGTCCGACCGGCCTTCCATAGACGGCGCAACAGATCCAGGTCTTCGACGCCGCCAATACGGCGTCCGCGGACGCCCAGACGGGTGTCATAGCCGCCCACCGCGCGGACGTCGTCGACACGGAAGGTACAGGCGAGCAGGCAGACCTGGAGCTCCTCGCTCGTTGCGAACGCGGTGGGACCGAAGTCTGCCATCGCCACGGCGGCCCAATGCTCCTGCGTGAGCCAGGCGGGCGGCGTGCCGGACCATTCCGGCAACACTTTGCCGCCGACGAACGAGGCATCCGGGTACCGACACAAACCATCGAAGATTCGCGCCAGCCAATCAGGAGGCAGCAGGAAGTCATCGTCGACGATGACGTAGTGGCTGCCCGACACCGCGTCGAGTGCCGTGTTGAGGGCGAACGACTTTCCCTGACGGCCCTCGAAGAAGTAGCGGAGATTTCGATGACCGGCCGTGATGAACTCCTCCACGGTGGCCCTCGTTGCGTCCGTCGAGTTGTTGTCGACGACGAGCACCTCGAAGTCGAAGCGTCCGTCGGCTTGCTGCTGGAGCGCTGTTCGAAGCGCGTCCCGCAGGGGCCCGGCCCGATTGAAGGTGCAGATGACGATACTGAAACGGCAACGACGAGCGACACCGGTCATCGGTCGTAACGCTGAATGCCCGCGACGAGCGACGGCATCATGCGCGCCGCGCCTTGTCCCGGCCAACGTGATCCACGAAGTTTGCTGTTCCCACTCGCGGCGCACCGGGTGGTGTGCCGGTGATCAGCACCGACCGCCGCGCGCGACTTCGATCGGTTCCACGCGACTTCAATGCCTGTACGACACATCAAGCAGATGATCGTCCGCGCAGCGACGGGCCCATGGGTCGCGCCTCTCCTCGCGCCGCTCATGAGAGGAGTGGGCACGGTCTTCATGCTGCACCGGTTCGCGGACGCCGAGCGCGGCAACGCGGGGTTCGATCCGGCGCGGCTGCGGTCCCACCTCGCAGCGTTGCGCGCCGCGCGCCGCCCTCTCGTGTCATTGGACGATCTCGTGAGCCGCGCCAATGACGGAGCGCTCGGCAGCGATTCGCCGATTGCGTTCACCGTCGATGACGGGTACGCGGACTTCGCGACGGTTGCCGCCCCGATCTTCGCGGAGTTCGACTGTCCGGTCACGGTGTTCCTCGTCTCGGGCGTGATCGATCGACGCGACTGGTTCTGGTGGGACCGAATCACGGCGGCCCTCGACGGGACGACGAAGTCTACGGCGACGCTCGTCATCGCCGGCGAGCGTCGGAGCTTTGGCTGGACGAACGCCGTCGAGCGGTCGCACGTTGGAACGAACCTCATGGAAGCACTGAAGTTGGTGGGCAATGACGAGCGGCTGCGCGTGCTCGCGGTGTTGGTCGATCAGCTGGGCGTCGATCTGCCGCCGCAACCGCCGCCGCGATTCGCCGCCATGACCTGGGACGACGTGCGGCGCTGCGCCGGTCAGGGGGCGACCTTCGGCGGGCACACAGTGACGCATCCCGTCCTGTCGCGCGTCAGCGACACCGAAGCGGACGCGGAGATCACCAGGTCCCTCGGCCGAGTGCGCGAGGAAACGTCCGCGGTCACCGACGTCTTCTGTTATCCGAATGGCCGACCTCAAGATTTCACCGAGCGCGAAGTCTCGCTGCTAAAGGCTCGACGGTGCCGGGGTGCCGTTACCACCAGCCAGGGCTACGTCACTACCGCGGCACTCGCCCGGGACGGGGACGCGACGCGGTATCGGCTGCCCCGCTTTGCCCTTCCCGAAGAGTGGCACGAAACGGTCCAGATCCTGACCGGAATCGAGCGCGCGAAGCTGCGGGTCCGCCGCGTCTTCGCGCCCTGAGCGACTCATCGCAATGTATACGCAGCATTGCAGGCCGAGGCCTCGCTCGTCACGCAACGGCTCGAGCCGCCGCGGTCGCGGCCTTCGATTCGAGGAGAAGCGTGCTGTCAGGGACGATGTCGCGCCCACGCGCGATGGCCCAGAGAACAGGCAGGAGGCGTAGCGAATCGCCGCCGGAATCTCTCACCGTGCCCGAGCGCCATGCCGCCCACAGGAGGTGCCAATGCGACGTGATGTGGCGCCAGCGGCGAGCGACCCGTGCCGAGAATGCGTATCGCGGGTCTCGTCTCCATGAGGACTCCCAGAGAAGCACGGAGTGGAGCGAGACGACCGCCGTGTGCTGATACGCGTGGAGCTGGGCGAGCACCGCTGGGAGTAGCTCGTACTCGTATCCCTCGACATCCATCTTCAGAAAAAGCGGGCCGACGACGCCTCGCTCGCTGAGGAAGGTATCGAGTCGGCGGGCAGGGACCGCCCAGGACTCGTTGATGTCGGAGAAGAGAATGCTGCTCCCGGAATCCCCCACTTCGTGGCGCGCGGCGAGCCGCGTCTCGCCGTCCTCGGGCGAGACGGCGGCGTGAACGATCTCCAGCGTTGCAAGCGCGGGATTGGCTTCGCAATTGGCTCTCAGCACCGCGAACGCCACCGGATCCGGCTCGAATGCAAAGACCTGCTTGGCCCGATGCGCAGCGTACAACGCCGTAGGTCCAATCCAGCCGCCGATGTCGACCACCGTCGTTTCCGGCGAGATGTGCCGGTCGAAAATGTCGAAGGTGTCCGGTTCCCACTCCCCGCGGTTGACCCGCCCCCAGAAGTCCGCATGGGCGTCGGTCACCTGAAAGGATGTACCGTGGATGCGAACGTCGATCATCCGAGAACTGGTCAAAGCGTGAACCCGCACCGACGGAAACCCAAGGCCCTCATTGCCACACGTTCCACTTGCTCCGGAGCCCGTTCACCGTCGCGATGACGATCGAGCCCTGGAGGGCCACCGCCCACGCGACCTGCGTCGCCAGCGCTCGACGCACCCGCGGGATCAGCACGATGAGAAGCGCCAGCCCTCCGAGCGCCGCGAGCAGCTCGACTCCGAAGGGACCGGAGAGAATCGCTCTGAGCACGGAGCCGGCGACACCGAGCAACGCGAGCACGGCCAGGTACGGGGTAAGAAGCCGGAGCAGCTTGTGAAAGACGAACTGGAACCAGATTGGATTACGCGCCGGATTCATCACCGCCGGAAGCCACGCGCACACCTGCAGGATGCCCGTCAACGTGCGCACCTTTCGCCGATACTCCTGCGCCGGTGCGAACCGCCGAACGTCGCGCGCGCGGGCGCGCTCGGTGAAGCCGACGCGCCAACCCGCCAGCACGAGCCGCATCGGAAGATAGAGATCGTCCAGGATCAAACCGGCGGGGAGCGGTTCCCAGAGCTCGCGCGGCATGGCGTAGATCGCGCCGGTCACGCCGACGCTCGAATGCAGGCGCGCTTCGGCGGCCCGCAGCCAGCGCTCCAGCCGCCAGTATCGCTCGGCGACGTTGAGCGAACCGTCCTTGCCGGGCAGCTCGAGCATTCCGGAGACGGCGCCCAATCGGGCATCGCCGAGCTCCTTCACCAGCACCCCGATCGCGTCGGGCTCGAAACGCTGGGCCGTATCGGTGAACACGAGCAACTCGTGACGTGCGGCCCGCACCGCGGCATTGAGCGCGGTGGCCTTTCCTCCGGGCGCGTCTCCAACCACGATCCGCACCCGTTCATCCAACGACGACAGCTCGGACGCGGTTGCTTTGGCGTTCGCTGAGTCCAACGCCACCACGACTTCGATCGACTGCGCCGGATAGCTCGACGCGAGAACGTCCGACACCCGCTCCCGAATCGCCGGCGCGTCTTCGGCGCTCGCAAGGATGACCGAGACGCGGTCGCCGATGCGCCGCGAACGCG
>DASXHF010000296.1:0-3192 GCA_036488775.1 Gemmatimonadaceae bacterium
CTGGCCGGACAACCGATCGGCGGCATGGCGCGCGTCGGTCAGAAAATCGTTCGTCTCCTGATATTCCTGCGCACTGATCAACCGACCGCGCGGATCGACCGCCTTGCCGTACTCCTCCACCGCAACGCTCACGATGTTCGCCACGCGGCGCGCGGGGTGCTCCTGGGCGGCCGCGGGAACGGCGCTGAGAAGGGCTCCCGCAAGCGGGGCGAGGCGGGCGACAATGGACAGGGGTCTCATTGCCGAGTGAATGTATCGGGATTCGTTTTGGCTCGCCAGGTGAAGGGTGAGGGGGAAGGGCGGGCGGTGAAACGGTGAATCGGTGAAACGGTGAGGCAGATCGGTGACTCGGTGACTCAACACCGAATGGCCACAACCGCCTTGGAGATCTCTCGCAGGATTCTCCACGCGGGTCGTGGCCATTGCCGGTGAGTCACCGAGTCACCAGCCGTCATACCGATTCACCGATTCACCGCTTCACCGTTTCACGTTCTCCCCGCCGTCCCACCGTCCCATAGTAAACCGGCGCTCCCAGCACGATCACGCCGAGCACGCCGAGCGTTGCCCAGCGGCTGCTCGGGTCGATGATCGCGTTGCCGAGGAGAAACAACGTCGCCAGGATGAAGAGCGCGGGGACGACGGGGTAGAGCGGGGTGCGAAAGGGCGGGTCGTAGTTGGCACGCCGGCGTAGGACGTAGATCGACGCGACCGCGAGTGCGTAGAAGGGGACGATCGCGGTGACGAACGTGTCGGCGAGCGACTCGAAGGTGCGAAGCAGCACGAACACGATCCCGAGCGCGGTCGTGAGGAGGATCGAGACGTAGGGCGTGGCGAAGCGCGGATGTACGGAAGCGACTCGGCGGAAGAACAGGCCGTCGTCGGCCATCGCGAAGAAGACGCGCGGCGCGGTGAGGAGGGTGCCGTTGAGGGTGCCGAATGTCGACAGCATCACCGTGCAGGCGACGAAGATGACGCCGGGCCGGCCGAGCAGCTGCTGCGCGACGTCGGCCGCGATGAGCGTCGAGTGGCGGATCTGCTCGACCGGAAAAATGGCGAGATAGGCGAGGTTCGCCAGCAGATAGATCGCGATCACCGCGACGGTCCCGATGATGATCGCGCGCGGGAGATTGCGCCGCGGGTCCTTCACCTCGCCGGACACGAAGCTCAGGTCCGCCCAGCCGTCGAACGCCCAGAGGACGCTCACGAGCGCCAGCCCGAAGGCGGCGACGTGAAAGGAGCCGGGCGGCACGGGCGGCGTGAAATGTCCGCCGGTGCGAGGCAGGCCGAGCGCGAGGGCGACGATCACGATGAACAGGAGACCCCCGTACTTGGCGAGCGTCGTGATGTTCTGCACCAGCGCGCCCCAGCGCACGCCGACGTAGTTGAACGTCGCCGTCAGACCGATGGCCAGGGCAGCGACGTAGTGGGTCCAATCGCTGTACGGTGCGACCCTCGTGTCGTAGCCCAACAGCCGCAGCAGGTATTCCGCGAAGGTGGTGCTGATCGCGCCGAGTGAGGCGGCGCGAATGAGGACGAGCTCGGACCAGCCGAAGAGAAAGGCGGGGAGGCGTCCCCACGCTTCGCGAATGAAGACGTAGACGCCGCCCGTCTCAGGGAATGCGCCGGACAGCTCGGCGAGGGTCAGGGCGCCGCACAGCGCGAACAGCCCGCCGGCGACCCAGACGGAGAGGAGTGGCAGTGGACCGGGCAGCTTGTCGGCGATGCCGGCGGGTGACCGGAAGATCCCCGAGCCGATCGTGGAGCCGATGAGGACCGCGACGGCGCTCCAGAGGCCGAGCTGGCGCTGCAGCGTGCGGGGACGCTGCGCGGCTGCAGTGTGCGCAGTCGGGATGATGGGAGATCTGGTCGGAGTCGGGCTCGGAGTCGGCGTCGCCATGCGCGAATGCTACGATCACGCTACGTGAACGGCGAGGGGCGCTCGCGTTCGTCAGGGTTTGCCGGGTTGACCCCTGCTTGGCGGCAGACGAGCTTTCGGCCTCGCCCATTATAGTTGTTCCGCCCACCGCTGCGCATGCGACTTTCCTTCGCCGACGGACTGTTCTGGACGTCCGTGGCGTGCTGCACGATCGCCCAGCTCCTCATCATCCGCTCCGTGCTCGCCGACCGGCCGGCCCCGGCTGCCGCGGCAGCGCTGCCGCGGCAGCGGGGAGGAGTCGAGCTGTTCTGGACGGTCGTTCCGGCGATCGCGCTGGCGGCGTTGCTGGTGTTCACCTGGCGCGCCGTGCGGCAGACGTCGCCCGTGAGCGCACATCCGGTCGCCATCGGGAGCGCGACGCGATGAACCGGCTTCGCGGCTTTGCCTACGCGACGTTCGCGGTCGCGTGTCTGCACCTGATCTTCGGCGCCGTGGTGCGCATCTCCGGATCCGGCATGGGCTGCGGCGACAACTGGCCGCGCTGTTATGGCTACTGGTTCCCGCCGATGAGCCGCCCCGACCTGGTGATCGAGGTGACGCACCGGTATCTCGCGTCGATCCTGCTCCTCGCGCTCGTGGGCATGTTCGGCGCGGCGTGGCGGCGTCGCCGCGAGCCCGGCGTGGGTGGACCGGGAGGGGTGCTCCGGAGTTCTGCCCTCGCGGTCGCCCTCGCCGTGTCGGCCGCGATCCTCGGCGCGGTGACGGTGAAGCTGGGCAACGCGCCGCTGGCGACGCTCGCGCATTGGACGGTCGCGATGAGCCTCGTCGCGACGACGGTGGCCACGGTGATCCGCGCCGGCGGTCTGGGAGGCGCCGAGGCACTCCGAGGCGGAGCGTCGGCACGCACGCGGCGCGCAGCGTTCGCGGCGGCGGGCCTCGCGCTGGCCGCCGTGGTGATGGGCGGTCTCACGGCGAAGTATCCGGGCGCGGCGGTCGCGTGTCGCAGCTTCCCGGCCTGCGGCGCCAACCCGGATGTGCAGCGCGCAGCCGTGCACGTGCAGCTGACGCATCGGCTGCTTGCGCTGCTCGTGGTGTTGCATCTGGCGGGGATGGTGGTCTCGCTGCACAGGCGCCGAGAGGCGCGCGTGGTCCGCCGGGCGGCGATCATCGCGTGTACGTTGGGCGTGCTGCAGCTGCTGGTCGCGGGCGCGATGATCGGCATGCGACTGCCGCCGGTGCTGCGATCGCTGCACGAGGCGACCGGCGTGAGCATCTGGATCGCGGCGTTCGCGCTGGCGTATCTCGCGCGACTGGCG
>DASXHF010000343.1:0-4169 GCA_036488775.1 Gemmatimonadaceae bacterium
CGCCTGCTCCGCGTTCGCCACCGCCGACTTGAGCGTCTTCGAGATCTGCACCGCCGCGTGCTTCTTCGAGAACGTCAGCAGCGCGAGCGCCTCGTTCACGTTCTTGCCGCGGATCTGATCGATCACCAGCCGCATCTTGTACGGCGACTGCCGCGTGCCGCGCATCAGCGCGCGGGCGCTGACCGCCGGCGCCGACGCCGCGCGGACGCGCTTCGCCGCCGGACGCTTCGCCGCCGTCGTGCCGCTCGCCTTCTTCGCGGCGCTCGCGCCGGCCCCCCCGGCCTTCTTGGCCGTCGACTTCTTCGCCGGCATGGTTACTTGCCTCCCGCGGGCTTGGCCGCCGGTGCCGGCGCCTTCTTGTCCACCGGCTTGCCGCCGGTGTGGCCGCGGAACAGCCGCGTCGGCGCGAACTCACCGAGCTTGTGGCCGACCATGTTCTCGGTCACGTACACGGGCACGAACTTGTTGCCGTTGTGCACGGCGAAGGTGTGCCCGACGAAGTCGGGGAGCACCGTGCTCGCACGCGACCAGGTCTTGATCACCTTCTTCGAGCCCGCGCTGTTCTGCGACGCCACCTTCTTCACCAGGGCGTCCTGAACGAACGGACCCTTCTTTACGCTTCTCGCCATTGGTCTCTATCCCGGATTACTGCGTGGCCCGGCCGCGCTTCCGCCCGCGGACGATCAAGCGCTGCGAGGACTTCTTCTTGTTGCGCGTCTTGACGCCTTCCTTCTTGCCCCACGGGCTGACGACGTTGCGTCCGCCGCGCGTACGACCGCCGTGCGGGTGATCCACGGGGTTCATCACCTCGCCGCGAACCTTCGGCCGACGTCCCATCCAGCGCGTCTTGCCTGCCTTTCCCCACGACTCGAGCTCGTGCTCCGCGTTGCCCACCTCACCGATCGTGGCGAGGCAGCGCTGATGCACCAACCGCACTTCGGAGCTCGGCATGCGCAGCGTCACGTACTCGCCTTCCTTCGCCATCACCTGCGCCGACATCCCCGCCGAGCGGCAGATCTGTCCGCCCTTGCCCATCTTGAGCTCGACGTTGTGCACCGCCGTGCCCAGCGGAATCTCGCCGAGCGGCAGCGCGTTCCCCAGCCGGACGTCGGTGCCCGGGCCCGACGAGATCACGTCGCCGACCTTGAGCCCCTTCGGATGGAGGACGTAGCGCTTCTCGCCATCGGCGTACTCGACGAGCGCGATGCGCGCCGACCGGTTCGGGTCGTACTCGATCTCGCGCACCGTCGCCGGCTGGCCGAGGCGGTTGCGCTTGAAGTCGATGATGCGATACTTCCGCTTGTGACCACCGCCGAGGCGGCGCATCGAGATGTGGCCGTGGTTGTCGCGGCCACCGCTCTTGGTGAGCGGCTCGACGAGCGACTTCTCCGGCGTCGACCGCGTGATCTCCGAGAAATCGGCGACCGAGCGGAAGCGGCTGCTCTTGGTGACCGGCTTGAATTGACGAATCGGCATCTGCGTTATCCCTCGAAGATCTGATCGATCGTGTCGCCTTCGGCGAGCTTCACGATCGCGCGCTTCCAATGCGCCTTACGTCCGACGGTGGAGCCCATGCGCTTCGACTTGCCGCGATGGTTCGACGTCCACACGCCGATCACGCGAACGCCGAACAGCTGCTCGACGGCCTGACGGATCTCGATCTTGTTCGCGTCGGGGTGCACCTCGAAGTGGTACTCGCCCCGCTCCTGATACGCGACCGAGCTCGCCTCCGTGATGAGCGGCCGCACGATCGTGCGATGAAGGGTCGGCATCGGCTACTTCTCCTTTCGCTTCTTCGTTGACTTGCCCGAGCCTTTGGCCGGGCCATGCTTCGCCGCCGACTTCTTGGCGGTCGTCTTCTTGGCAGCGCTCTTGGTCGTCGCCTTCCGCGCCGCTTTCTTGGCGGACTTCTTTGCCGCGCTCGTCTTGGCCGCCGCCTTCGACGCGGCCTTGGCCGCCGCGTTGGCGGGCTTCGCCTGCTGAGCGGGGCGGGCACGCTTCACCGGTGCCGGCGCCTCGTCCGCGACCGGCTCGAGCGACTGGCCAAGTGCGCCAGCCTCGACGAGCACCGCGTCGGACCAGAGGATGTGATACGTCGAGCTGTCGCTGTACGGCATCACGTGCACGTTCGGCAGGTTGCGGCCGCTCAGGAACACGTTCGGCTTCACGCCGTCGGTGAGCACCAGAACCTTCTTGTCGCCGAGCGCCAGCCGCGTCACGAGCCCGAGCAGCGTCCTCGTGCTCGGCGCCTCATAGTTGAACGCGTCGATGACGAAGATCGAGCCCTCGTTGGCGCGCGCGTTGAGCGCGCTGCGCTTGGCGAGCGCGCGGACCTGGCGTGGTACGTACTCGTCGTACGCGCGGGGCGTCGGACCGAACACCGTGCCGCCGCCTACCCACTGCGGCGCACGCGTCGAGCCCTGACGGGCGCGTCCGGTGCCCTTCTGCTTCCACGGCTTCTGATTGCCGCCCGTGACGAACTTGCGGATCTTGGTCGAGGCGTTGCCCTGGCGCTGGTTGGCCATGAAGGCCTTCACCGCCTGGTGCATCACCGGCATGTTGATCACGCCGTCGAACGTCGCTTCGGGGAGCGACACCTGCTCGGTGCGCTGCGTGCCGAGCGCCGTGTAGGCCGAGGCGCGGAGAGTCTGGTTGTCTGGCATCGGTTATCCCTGCTTCCGGACGACGACCAGCCCGTTCTTCGGGCCGGCAACCGCGCCGCGGACGTAGATCAGATTGCGCTCGGCATCCACCTTCTCGACCCGCAGGCCGATCTGGGTGTGCCGCTCGGCGCCGTAGTGACCCGGCATCTTCTTCCCCTTGATGACGCGGGACGGATCGGTGCCCGGTCCGATGGAGCCGGGCCGGCGGTGCTTGGTGTTGCCGTGCGTGTTCGGTCCGCCGCCGAAGCTCCAGCGCTTCACGACACCCTGGAAGCCGCGTCCCTTCGTCGTGCCCGTGACCTTCACCGTCTCACCGACGGCGAAGATGCCGACGTTGACCGTGTCGCCGACGTTGTAGGCCGGGATCTCGACCTTCGCGTTGCCCGGCTCGTCGAGCCGCACGCTGCGCACGGCGCGCGGCGCGGCGTCGAGGCCCGCCTTCTTCGCGTGACCGAGCTCCGCGTTCGACGCGCGACGTCCGCGCGGCGTCCGCTCACCCTTCCCCGACTCGCGCGCCGAGCGCTGCACGCCGAGGCCGGCGAGCTGCACCGCCTTGAGCCTGGACGTGTTCGTCACGGCGAGCACCCGGTTGGGCTCCGCCTCGATCACGGTGCACGGGATCTGTTGCCCCGCGTCGTTGAACAGCTGGGTCATGCCCAGCTTTTTGCCGATGATGCCAATCATTTCAGAAAGTCCTCTGCGGAGTCACGGAGCAGAGCTCCGTTGGACTGTCGACTTCGTCGGAGCGGAAATGCTCTGGGGCGGAGTCGCGCTGGTACTGTGTACTGCTTGTGAATCGGTGAGTCAGTGAATCGGTATGGCGGCTGGTGACTCGGTGACTCGACGGCACATGCCACAACCTGCGTGGCGAGTACCTCGAGATGGCGTCCTGGCTGGTCGTAGCCATTCGGTGTCGAGTCACCGAGTCACCAGCCGTTTCACCGTTTCACCGTTTCACCGTTTCACCGATTCACCGTTACTGCACCTTGATCTCCACATCCACACCCGCGGGCAGATCCAGCTTCGTCAGCGCGTCCACCGTCTGGGCGCGGCTGTCGAGGATGTCGATCACGCGCTTGTGCGTCTTCAGCTCGAACTGTTCGCGCGACTTCTTGTCCACGTGCGGGGAGCGAAGCACCGTCCACCGCTGCGTCTTCGTCGGAAGCGGAATCGGTCCCGACACCTGGGCCCCCGTCTTCTCCGCCGTCCGAACGATGTCGGCCGACGCCTGATCGATCACCGCGTGATCGAAGGCCTTGAGACGGATGCGAATTCTACCTGCCATGGTGTGTACTCGTGTCTCGAGAGAGAACTGTTGACTGGAAACTGTGAGTCGGTGAATCGGTGAATCGGTGAATCGGTGTGCTACTTGAGGATCTTCGCGACGACGCCGGCGCCCACGGTGCGGCCGCCCTCGCGGATGGCGAACCGGAGCCCGTCGTCCATGGCGATCGGCGTGATCAGCTCGATCGTCATCTGCACGTTGTCCCCCGGCATCACCATCTC
>DASXHF010000355.1:0-12962 GCA_036488775.1 Gemmatimonadaceae bacterium
GGCTGGTCGTTCGGATGGGGGCCGCAGGACGACAGCGACTCCCTTGCCGCGATTCGGCACGCCGTCGCATTGGGCATCAACTGGATCGACACGGCGGCGGTGTACGGCCTCGGTCACTCGGAGTCCGTCGTCGGCCGCGCGCTGCAGGCGCTGCCGCCGGCCGACCGTCCGTACGTGTTCACGAAGTGCGGGCTGATCTGGGATGAGCACGATCGAAGTGCCACTCCGAAGCGCTCGCTACAGCCGGCGTCGATTCGACGGGAGTGCGACGCGTCGCTCGAGCGGCTTGGCGTCGAGCGGATCGACCTGTACCAGTTCCATTGGCCCGACGAAACGGGCGCCCGCCTCGAGGACTCGTGGGAGGTGATGCTCCGTCTCAAGGACGAAGGAAAGGTTCGCGCCATCGGCGTCTCCAACTTCGACGTGGCGTTACTCGAGCGGTGCGAGGCCGTCGCGCACGTGGACTCGCTGCAGCCGCCGTTCTCGCTCATCCGCCGCGACGCGGCCGATCGCGAGATTCCGTGGTGCGCGGAGCATCAGACGGGCGTCATCTGCTACAGTCCCATGCAGTCCGGGATTCTCACCGAACGTTTCTCGCCGGCGCGCGTCGCGCGGATGGCGAAGGACGATTGGCGGCGGCGATCGGCGGAATTCCAATCCCCGCAGCTCGAGCGGAACATCGCCCTCCGCAACGCGCTGGATCCGATCGCCGACCGCCACGACACGACGGTATCTGCGGTCGCGATCGCGTGGACGCTGGCGTGGCGCGGCGTCACCGGTGCCATCGTCGGCGCGCGGTCGCCCGATCAGATCGACGGCTGGATCGACGCGGCGAAGCTCAAGCTCGACCGCGCGGATCTCGAGGAGATCGCGAAGGCCCTCGGGCGGACGGGTGCGGGCCGCGGCCCGCAGGTGCCGGCGACGCTGGCGGCATGACCATGTCCGCGCGGCGGACTTCCTCCGGCGCACCAGTCGTCGCGCTCGTGTGCCTCGGCATCTTCATGACCACGCTCGATGCGTCGATCGTGAACATCGGCCTGCCGTCCGTCGCGCGCGCCTTCGACACACCGCTCAACGGTGCGCTGGAGTGGATCATCATCTGCTACCTGGTGGTGATCGGCGGCCTGCTGCTCACCTTCGGACGCCTGTCCGACATGATCGGCCGCTCGCCGATCTGGATCACCGGGCTCGTCGTGTTCACCATCGGGTCGGCGGTCTGCGGCGCGGCGCCGTCGCTCGGCCTGCTGATCGCGGCGCGTGCGCTGCAGGGAATCGGCGGAGCGATGATCCTCTCGACGAGCACCGCGTTGCTCGGGAGCGCCGTCCCGCCGTCGCAGCGAGGCCACGCTCTCGGCTGGGGCGCCGTCGCGGTCGCGCTGGGCGCCAGTGCCGGTCCCACCATCGGCGGATTGCTCACCGCGTACGCCTCGTGGCGCTGGATCTTCTACGTCAACGTTCCCATCGGGCTCCTCGCCATTCTGGCAACGTTACGATTGATCCCGCCGGCCATCGGACACAACGAAGAGAAGTTCGACCTGGGCGGAGCGGTGCTGGTGGCGGTCGCTCTCGCTTCGCTGAACCTCGGGCTCTCGTTCGGCCAGGAATGGGGTTGGACGTCCACACGAGTGCTGGGCCTCCTGCTGGTCGGAGCAGCCGCACTGATCGCCGCCGTGGTCGTCGAGCTTCGGTCGGCGCATCCGATCATCGACATCCACCTCTTCCACAATCGCGTCTTCGTCTCGTCGGTCGTCAGCCTGCTCTGCTCGATGCTGGCTCTCTTCGCCGTGGGCTTTCTCCTCCCGTTCTACGCCGAGGAGCTCCGCGGGTTCGATGCGCAGCGCACGGGGCTGCTGCTCACGCCGTTCCCGGTGGCGATGGCGATCGTCTCCCCCGTGGCAGGCGCGCTCTCCGACCGGGTCGGTTCGCGTTGGCTCGCACCGATCGCGTTGACGATCACCGCCGTCGCGCTGTTGCTGCTGACGCAGCTCGATGCCACGAGCTCGATGGCTGCGATAGCCTGGCGATTGGCGCTCGCCGGCGTCGGTCTTGGATTGTTCCAGGCTCCGAACACGCGCTCGCTGATGGACGCGGCGCCCGAGTCGCAGCAAGGGATGGCGTCGGGAGTGTTCGCCACGACGCGCGTGACGGGCCAGGCGTTGAGCGTCGCCGTCGCCGGCGCGGTGTTCGCCAGCTTCGGTGGCGCAGCCGCTGGCACTGCCTTGGCGAGCCACGCCCTGCATGGAACAGCCGGCAGTGCGGGACAGCGGGTGGTGGAGGTGGCGACGTTCCTTCGCGGGTTTCATGCAGCGCTCGGAACGTGCGCCGCATTCGCGGGGCTCGGCGCCCTTGTCGCGCTCCTGCGCGGACACGAGCGCGGGCTGCGGCCGTCCCCGCGTTCCGTCGGATCGGCGACGCCCGCCGCGATCGCTCGCTAGAGCGGCGGGCGTCGGACCGGTCGCTCACGGCGACGCGGTGACTTCCTGGCGCGACACTTCGTTCGGTGTGGCCCGCGCCATCGAGACCCGCGCCAGCGCGGCGACATCGCGATCCCCGTCACCGCGCGCGACTGCTTCGAGCAGACTCTCGTGGACGACGTCCGCCAACGGCATCGGCACCGCCGCCGTGTCGGCCGCCGCCAAAGCCAGCCGCACGTCCTTGAGCAGCAGCGAGAGCCGGAAGCCGGCCGGCTCGTAGTGCTGCTTCGCGATCAACGACCCGTACGTCTTGTACGCCGGCGAGGTGAATACTCCGTTGGTGAGCACGTCCAGCAGGTCGGCCGGTGCGATTCCATGCCGCCAGCCGAATGCCGACGCTTCCGCCATCGCTTCCACCGCCGCGCCGAGCATCACGTTGCCCGCGAGCTTGACGACGTTCGCACGTTCGGGCTGGACGCCGATACGCCACACCTGCTGGCCGATCACGTCGAGGATCGGCTCGATGCGTCCGATGGCCGTGGCCTCACCGGCAGCGACGATGTTGAGCTTTCCCTCCGCCGCGAGCTCGGGGCGCCCGAAGACGGTCGCCGATACGTAGGTGAGCCCTCGCGCCTTGTGCCGCGCGGCGAGATCGCGCGCCAACGGAACGGAGATCGTCGCCATGTTCACGTGGATCAGCCCCCTCGGCGCTCCGTCGAGCAACGGATCGATCACCGCGCGAACCGCGTTGTCGTCGGCGAGCATCGAGATGACCACGTCGCCCTGGAACGCCTCGCGTGCGTCCGCGGCGGGACGCGCACCCAAGCGCACGAGCGCATCGACCGGCGCGCGTGAGCGGTTCCACACCCGCGGCCGGTACCCCGCGTTCACGAGTCGGCCGGCGATCCTGCTGCCCATCATGCCGAGTCCAATGAATCCGACGTCCATCATATGTCATCTCCTGTTGACAGCGATTGCGCACACCGAGGCGGGCGCGCTCAACCATGCGGCTGGTGTGTTTTCTGCGAGTGATCAACGTGCGGCCATGCGACCGAGCGGTCTTGCACCTGATTGCTGATCGGGATTGCTCACGCTCTGTCCGCGACCGTCTTGGCAGTCGTGCAAGAACGCGCGAGCCGAGCAGGTAGTCGTACCACGAACGTGGATGCTGAAGACTCCCCATCGTCGGAATGTGCACGGCGATCGACAGCGCGTACCCTGACGAACGTCCCTCGTCTGGAGGAAGAGATGTGCCGCATGTCAGAGCGTGTGTATCGGGAGTGTCTCGGTCTCGTTCTCCCCGTCATCGCGTCGGCGCTGCTCGCCGCGTGCGCTTCGGGTAACGCCAGCCGTCATGCCGAGCCGAGCGCGGAGAGCACCGACGCCGAAGCGAGCGAAGGGCCCAATCACGTCGTGGTGAGCAACCAGAGCTGGAACCGGGTGACGGTGTACATCTCGCAGGGCTCCGCGGTGTGGCGTCTGGGTGACGTCGAGGCGAAGAGCGATCGGAGCCTGTCGCTCAAGAATCTCGGGAAGTCACTGTTCGGCACGGTGTACTTCGTCGGTCGGCCGCTCGCCGGCACACCGTTCCGGTCGGAGGCGTTCGAGATGAATCCGCGCAGCGGCGTACCGATCTGGACGATCGACAATCACGCTGCGACGTCGTTCGTCACGATTCGTTGACGCGCCGTCAGCCGACACCCGCGCACGTCGGCGGTACGGCAGGACGAGCGTCACCGTGGTCCCGCGTCCTGGCGCGCTCCGGACGGTGAGCGCGCCACCGAGACCACTCGCCCGCTCGTGCATGCCGAGCAGGCCCCAGTGCCCTTCGTAGGAGCGGAGATCCGTCTCGACGATGAACCCCCGCCCGTCATCCTCGATGAGGACGCGAAGCTGGCGCGCTTCGTAGCTGAGCCGCACCCCGATCGACCTGGCGTGCGCGTGCCGCGCTGCGTTCGCGACCGCCTCCTGGACGACGCGCAGCACCACCGATTGATATCGCAGCGGCAGCGGGCGCACGCGGCCGACGGCCGTGACGTCGACGGCGATCGGCGCGCCGGCCGCGAGCCGTCGCGCCGTGGTGTCGACCGCGCGCAGGAAATCGTTCTCGCCGAGTGCCGTCGGACGCATGTCCCACACCGCTTGGCGTGCGTCGCGACTCGTCGCGACGGCGAGATCCACGATCCGCTCGAGCGCCACGGCGGCCGCCGTGGATGACGTGCGCACCTGTGGCAGGACGACGCCGAGCTGCAGCGCAATTCCGGTCACGCCCTGGAGCAGCGTGTCGTGGATCTCGCGGGCCAATCGCGTCCGCTCCTCGAGCTTCGCCTTCAATGCCCGCATGCGCGCGCGGCGCTTCGCGCGCGCGAGCTGCGCCGCAGCATGCACGACAGCATGCCGCTCCTCGTCCTCGTGCACTCGGCCACCCGCGATGGCGGCGGCGATCTGTTTCGCGACGAGATCGATGAACGTCCGGTATGACGCATCCAGCTCGTGCCGGGCGCTCACCCCGGTCACCAGGACCGCATCCGGTTCGTCACGGCCGGGCGAGGTCAACGGCGTCACGATGGCGGTCCGCGGCGCGAATGGCCACTCGCCTGCCGGCAGCGATCCGAACCGTGTCAGCAGGTCGTGCACGACGACAGGCTCGTTCGTGCCCAGCGCAGCCGCCACGAGCCAGCCGGATTCGCCGCAGGTGATCCTGAAGTCGATCACGTTCGGGCTCGCCACGCCGCCCGGCGCGAGCGCCGCCGTCGCGACGAGGCGCGCTTGATCGCGCTCGGCGTCGAGCACGTAGAGGAGAGCGAAGGGAATGTCGGCTGGGTGGTCCGCGACTGCCGCCAGCGCCTGCCGGCATGCCTCGTCGAGGGATCGCGCCGTCGTGGCGGCGGCAGCGATGTCCCGCAGTGCGGCGGTGCGGCGGGTCGACAGCACATGCTCCGTCGTCTCCGTGACGGCGATCATCACCCCGCCGATCTCACCCTGGTCGTCGCTGAGCGGGTTGCACGAACAGGTGAGATACGACTCTTCGGCATAGCCGTGCCGATAGTTGCAGAAGAGCAGATCGTCGAGCGCCGCCGACTCGCCCTGGCGCATCGCGCCTTCGACGACCGTCTCGAGGCGAGGCCAGAGATCGGCGCACAGCTCGCGCATCGGCCGGCGGACCCGGTGCGAACCGTTCGGGGCGCCGATGATGTCGGCGAACGCGATGTTGTGCAGCTCCTGGAGGTCCGGACCCCACCCGATCGCCGTCGGCTGTCGAGCGGCCTTGAGCAGTCTGATGGCAGTGCGGATGGTCGGCTCCGGCTCGCGACGTCGTACCCTGTCATCCACACGAGTTGCGCTGTATCGCTCGTCCATGATCAGCCCTCCCCGTCGTCTGGCGATCGTGCGACGCACGAACGACGGTATCATGGTGCGCCGGTCTCTCTGCTTGCGCCATCACACGATGGTGCGACGCACTTTGGTATGATATGAGCCGTGTGGCGGGCGCGGCGTGAAGGAGTGTCAGCGCGGAAGCACCTGCTGGATCGCCGCGAACAGCTCATCGTCGCTGAATGGTTTACGCAGGTGCGGCACATGACCGGCACGGCCGATCAGCGAGAGCGTGGCCGCATCGTCCCGCGCCGTGATGAGGACGCCAGGAATGGCGCGGTACGATGCAGCGAGCGTCTCCAGCAGCGCGACTCCGCTCAATCCCGGCAGATTGATGTCCGCAATCACACAACCGATCGGCTGATGATCGAGCGAGGCGAGAAAATCCTCCGCTGAGGCAAAGGCGAGCACGTTGAAGTCTGCCGCCCTGAGCAGGTTTCCTAGCGCCTGTCTGATACTGTCGTCGTCATCGACGATCGCGACCGTCACCGGCGTGTTAGGCATCGGGCAGGAGGCTATGTGCAAGCGCCGCAAGCCGCTACGCTACTTTGGTAGGACCTGCGCCTCTCGCATTCTGCAACGCGGCGCTACCGCACGTCACCGCCCGGATTGCTGCGTCGGCGTGGGCGCGAGCCGCTCCGCCAGATGCACCAGGTCGGCAACGGAGCGGGCACCCAACTTCTGCATCACCCGGCCGCGGTGCTGCTTGACCGTCTGCTCGGCCGTTCCGAGCTCGGCCGCGATCTCCTTGTTCATGCGGCCGGTCACCACGAGTTCGAAGACGTCGCGCTCGCGTGCCGTGAGCTTGGCGAACCGCGCGCGCAGTGCGTCCACCTCCGCGCGACGGGCACGCGTCTCACGGTCGCGGACGAGCGCTTGCTGGATCGCGCCGAGCAGCTCCTGCTCGCTGAACGGCTTCGTGAGAAACTCCAGCGCCCCCGCCTTCATCGCGCGCACGCTCATCGGGATCGTGCCGTGACCGGTCATGAAGATGATCGGTAGATCGGTGCCGCTCTCGCGCAGCTCGGTCGGCACGTCGAGGCCACTTCCGCCCGGCAGCTGCACGTCGAGCACCACACAGGCTGGCGCGTCGGGACGCGGATGCCGGAGGAGCTCGGCAGCCGTCGCGAACGTCTCACATCGCAGGCCGGCGGAACGGATGAGACTCCGTAGCGCCTCCCGCACGGACAGGTCGTCATCCACGACGAAGACGATCGACCCCGGATCGTTCATGGTGGGCTCCGGTTGCGCTCGGCGACACGGTGAACGTCGCTCTTCCGTCAACATATGGCGATCGGCCAGCCCTGTCGAGCAACGGCGTTCAACAACGAGCGTCAAGCATCCCATACCGCCGGCGTCCGACATTGCTGGACAGGCGATGCAGACGTCGCGTGGCGCAAGTCCGTGAGAGATCGAGGGGGGTGGACATCTCCGATGACCGAACGTCTCCATGGGAAGGTGGCCGTCGTCACCGGCGCCGCACGCGGGATTGGGCGAGCGGCGGCGGTGGCGCTCGCGCGCGCCGGCGCGGACGTCGCCGGCTTCGACATCTGCGCGACTGTCGATCCACACTCCGGCGTGCAGCCGGCCACGCCGCACGATCTGCAGGAGACGGGGCATCGGATCGAAGCGATGGGACGGCGATGGGTGGGCATCGTCGGCGATCAACGCGACATCGGGGCGCTCCGCGACGCCGCGGCGCGCGCGGCGCGGGAGCTCGGCGGCATCGACATCCTGTTCGCCAACGCCGGGACTCAGGCCTTTCAGCCGCTGCTCGAGATGGACGACGCTCATTGGCACATCCACGTCGACGTCAATCTCACCGGGACCGCGAACGCGATTCGGGCGTTCGCCCCGTACATCGTCCGACGCGGCGGGGGACGCATCATCGTGACGGCGTCGACGCAGGGCCGACACGGCATGGTGCATGGCGCCGCGTACTCGGCGACGAAGTGGGGGATCATCGGGCTGATGAAGTCGGCGGCGCTGGAGCTCGGCCGCCATGGCATCACCGTGAACGCGGTCGTTCCCGGGCTCATCGACACTCCCCTCACGCGCCACGAGGAGCGCTACGCGCAAGCACTCGTCGCCGCGGGCAAGCAGCCGTCCGGATCACGGGCCGACGAAGATGCCGCGAGGCAGGTCCTCGCCGCCGCGTCCCCGCTCGGCGTCCCCTGGATCGAACCCGAAGACCTCGCTCCCGTCGTCGTCTTCCTCGCGTCGGACGACGCGCGCATGGTGTCGGGCGCGACGTACGACGTCACCGCCGGTGACAGCGCACACTACACCGCCTGAGCCCGATCGCCGAACGCAACGCGCGCGAATCGCTGCTCGGGGGCTGACGGTCGCTCCGTACTTCAAACCCATGGATGGTCAGAAAGCATGTGTCCTGCAGCGTATCGGCCGAGCTCGGCCGGCGTAGCAACCTGATTCAACAACAGCCATCAAGAACGGCGAACCGCATCGCGCGACCTTCCTTGGCATGGGCATGCGTTATGACGAGCCCATGTCGCCGATCACACTTTGGGAGGAATCGATGCGAACTACACTACTGCTCATCGCCGGCGCCGTCGCGACGACCATCACGGGCTGCAGCTCCGGCGTCCAGGTCCGCACGACCGCGGAGCCGGGTGCAAATCTCAGCGGGCTGCACACCTTCGCGGTACTCTCGCCGCCGGCGCGCGCGGCGAACGCGACGCCGCTCTCGGCGAACGATCCGATGCTCGACAACTCGATCACCAATCGCGCGCTGCGCACCGATCTTCAACAGGCATTTCAGTCGAAAGGCTACGTCCCCGCGCCGGAAACCAACGCCGACTTCAACGTGGCCTACTACGCCGGCACCAGAGAGAAGCTCGATACCACCTACTGGGGCCCGACGATGTCGCCGGGTTGGCGGTATCGATACTGGGGACGTCGCAACTGGGCGTGGCCGTACTACGGCGGGTCGTACTACGGCGGCCTGAATCCGTGGGGCGGTGCGAGCGTGAGCTCCTATACCCAGGGCCAGGTGATCGTCGACGTCACCGATCCGCGCAGCCAGCAGCTGCTCTGGCGCGGACAGGGTGTCGAGCCGGTGTCGAGCGACCCGAACACGTACGCGAGCGACATGCAGAAGGTCGTCACCGCGATCGTCAAGAAGTTCCCACAGGCATCGCCATCGGCGGTGGCGTCGAGCCCGTGACGGGCTGCGCTCTCGGGCTGGGGAGTAGCGTGCGCATACTCCCCAGCTGAGGGAGCGAAAGACTACTCGCGCTGGTCATGTGCGGGCGAGCCGGCAGCGCTAGACTCGACCCCATGACACCTCGCTCGCACCGCACGGCGCGCCTTCGCTTCTGGCGCCCCATTGCAAGGGACGCCGCCGACGTGATCTGCGGCGAGGGCACGGTGGATGAGCTCCCCATCCACGCGCACGAAGCGCTGCAGGTGATCCTTCCGGCATCCCGGTTCGCCGTCGTGGATGCCACCGGTGCCGACCTCGTCGTGCGTCCCGGACAGCTCCACGTCGCCGCGCCGCTCGAGCTGCAAGGAGTGCAGGGGCTGGACGGCGCGTCGTGCGCGATGCGCGTTGTGCTGATTCCCCTTGCGGCATTGCCGAGCTCGTCCCGCTGTTGGGACGACGCGGCGCCCGGACGGCGGCAGTTCGTCGCTGAGGACGCGATGCTGTACGCCGAGCTGTGGGCTCTCATCGGTGAGTTACGTGGTCCCCTCGTCGGGCTGTCGAATGTGACACGTCTGCTCCGCTGCGTCGGTCGGCTGCTCGCCGGTCTCGTCCCCCCCTCTCCTCCGCGGCCGCCCAGCGGGCCGGCGAAGCGTGCGCGCCGGCAGACGGACGGCGTCGATCGAGTCGGCGCTCATCTCCGCGCCCACATTGCGCAGAGTCTTTCCCTCGATGAGCTGGCCACCGTCGCAGGACTGAGCAAATTCTACCTCCTCCGCGCCTTTCGTCGCGCGTACGGCGTGACGCCGCATGCGTATCAGCGACAGCTCCGGCTTGCTCACGCCTGGCAAGCGATCGCCAATGGCCACCCGCTCACGCGCGCGACGTACGACGCGGGCTTCGCCGACCAGAGTCATCTCACCCGACAGTTCGCGGCGCTGTTCGGCGTCACCCCGGCGCGCTGCGCACGGCAGCTCGTGGCACCGCAGGTTCCGTCCGCCGCCGACGGCGTGGTCGCTCGTTCGGCACCGCCTTCCGCGGCGTAACGATCGGCCGGCACGGGCAACGACCCACAACACCAGGCTCGAGATGATCCGAACTTTCCGAACCATCCGAAGCTATCGGAGCTGGATGAAACGGCGTGGTGGCGCCGAGCGCTACACCGTGGCGATCGCTGCGACGCTGGTCGCCTTCGCCGGAACGGATGCCCTGAAACATCTTCTCCCCGCGCCGACGTTTCTGTTCTTCATTCCGGCGCTGGCGCTCGCGGCGTGGTACGGTGGGCCGGGCCCGAGCCTCACGGCGACGGCGCTGTCGCTGCTGCTCATCAACTACGTCTTCCTGCCGGCGACCTCCCCTTCCGCGATCCCGCGGGTGCTCGGCGCGCTGGACGTGGTGGCCTTCCTCGTCATCGCGCTCACCATCACCCTCATGATGGAGGCGCTGCGACGCGCGCGGCAGCTGGCGGAATCGCGTGCCGTGGAGCTCGAGCGCGCGAATGACGAGCTGACCGACGTCGCATCGCGCGGCACCAAGCTGCTCGACGTCATTACGGCGCTATCCCAAGCGGGCTCGGTGGACGACGTCACCGACGTGGTGCTCGGCAAAGGGCTCGCGATGCTCGAGGCCTCCCGTGGCATTCTCCTGTGCACTGAAGCCGACCGCGTCGTGGTGCTCGGCATGCGTGGGATGGGCCCGGAATTCCAGGCACGCGTCCAGCTCCACGGCCGGGACGCCGATCTTGCCGTGATGGAGGCGATCCGGAGGAACAAGGAGATCTGGATCGAGTCCATGGCCGAGTTTCGCGAGCGGTTCCCCTGGTCGGCCGCGCAGTTCGGCCCCGAGAGCGACCTGCTCGCACTCGTCGCCATCCCATTGATCCACGCCGGCGAGACGATCGGAGGTCTCGCGATGGGCTTCAACCACTGCGCGGCATTCGGGGTCACCGATCGCGCGTTCACCCTGCTGCTCGCCCAGGCGACGTCGGCCGCCCTCCATCGCGCTTGGAGCTTCGACATCGAACGGCAGGCGCGGCGCGACGCCGAGCTGCTGGCCCGTGCGCGCGAGGAAGTGCTCGGCGTGGTCGCCCACGACCTGCGCAATCCGCTCCACCTCATCAACACGACGACGCAGCTCTTGCTCGAGGAAGTGCTGCCGCCGGACCGGCAGAGGACCGTGCTCCTCGTCGCCACGCGCGCCGCAAAGCAGATGAACCGGCTCATCGGCGATCTGCTCGACACCGTACGCCTCCAGGCGGGTCGACTCGCGCTCGCGGTCGAGGACATCGAGGTCGACGAGATCCTGCAGCAGACGGAGGAGACCTTCCAGCCGCTTGCCGAGGAGAAGCACGTGCGGCTCGAGGTGGTTCCGTCCGAGGGACACGATCTGGTGCGCGCCGATCCGCTGCGTCTGTCGCAGATCGTGGGCAACCTGCTCGGCAACGCGCTCAAGTTCACCCCGCCGCACGGAAGCGTGACCCTCCACGCCACGACGCGAGGAGATGACGTCGTCTTCCAGGTACACGACACCGGCCCTGGCATCCCGCCGGAACACATGGAGCACCTGTTCGACAAGTTCTGGCAGGCGCGCCCGACCGACCACCGCGGCGCAGGCTTGGGGCTCGCCATCGCGCGGGGGCTCGTCGAGGCGCAGGGCGGCAAGATCTGGGTCGAGAGCGGGGCCGGATCCGGCAGCACCTTCGTCTTCACCGTACCGGCCGTCCCCGCGCGCGTGCACACCGGATAGAATTCTGCGCATGCCACTCGGTCCGGCCTTCTCGCTGCGCCAGGTCCAGCAGATACGCGGCGAGGTGCACACGCTGCGTGACATCGATCTCGACATCCCCGCCGGCGAAGTCGTCGCGCTCGTCGGGCCGTCGGGGGCGGGCAAGACGTCGCTCGTCCGCCTGCTCGACCGGCTCGACGATCCGACCAGTGGCACCGTGTCGTACCGCGGCAAGCCGATCGACTCCCTGCCGGTACGCGCGCTTCGCCGCCGGGTCGGGTTCGTGTTCCAGACACCGGTGATGTTCGCCGGCACCGTCGCCGACAACCTTGCCGTCGCCCGCGACCTCGCGCTCGACGCCGACGCCGACGCCGCGACGGCGCCGATCGATGCGCCGAGCGCGCTGCAGCTCGCCGGTGTCGATCCCGCGCTCGCGACGCGCGACGCGCAGAGCTTGTCGGGCGGTGAGCGGCAGCGCGTGAGCATCGCGCGCGCGTTGATGACCCGGCCCGACGCATTGCTGCTCGACGAGCCGACGTCGGCGCTCGATCCGGACGTCGCCGATCACATCATGTCGACCGTGCGCCGGCTTGCCGACACGATGCAGCTCACGGTGGTGATGGTGACTCACCGCCTCGCCGAAGCGCGCGCCGTGAGCACGCACACCGTTTTCATGGAGGCGGGACGGGTGATCGAGACCGGTCCCACGAAGGAGATGTTCACCTCGCCCGCCGAATCCCGCACGCGCGACTATCTGGTGAGAGCCGGCTGACGATGTCTCTCCTCGTGCAAGCGGCAACCAGTTCGATCCTGGCGCTGAGCTGGGTCGATCTCGGCGTTGCCGCCGCGCTGGTTCTGGTCGCGATGGGGCTTTCCGCGTGGCAGCGGCTCGGCCTCGCGCGCGGCTTCGCCATCGGTGCCGTGCGCGCGGTGGTGCAGCTCGTCGTGGTCGGCTACGTGCTCACCTTCCTCATCGCCACGCAGCGCTGGTATCTCGTCCTCGTCACGCTGCTCGCGATGCTGATCGCCGCGACCGTCACCGCCACCGATCGACAGCGCACCGGACGCCGGCGTCTATTCGTCATCAGTGGCACCGCGATGCTCGTCGGCGCCGGGCTGACGCTGGCCTACGTGGACGCGCTCGTGCTCCGGCTGCGCCCCTGGTACGATCCGCAGTATCTGATCCCGTTGTTCGGCATGATCATCGGCAACTCGATGAACGGCGCCGCGCTCGCCGCCGATCGGCTGAACGGCGAGATGGAGCTGCGGCGCGGCGAGGTGGAGGCGTA
>DASXHF010000008.1:0-9880 GCA_036488775.1 Gemmatimonadaceae bacterium
TACGCGGCGATGCTGTCGCACGAGCCGAAGAACTATGCGCTGCTCGGCCACGACGGAACGCTCATCGTTCGCGGGGTCGCCTTTCGCTCGAGTCGCGCCGAGCCGTTCGGCGACCGGTTCCTGCGTCAGGCGCTGAAGCTGCTCTTGATCGGCGACGTGAGCGGCGTTCGCGACGCCTACCTCGCGACCGTCGGCGCACTGCGGGCGCGCGCGCTCCCGACGTACGACGTAGCCTCGCGGGTGCGGCTCACGAAGTCGCCGCAGGAGTATCTGGAGGGGCGGGAGAAGCGCCGCGAGCTGTCGTACGAAGCGCTGCTGGCGAGTGGACAGCAGTCGTGGAGCGTGGGCGACCGGGTCCACGTGTATCGTCGTCAGAACGGCGAGCCCGGGCTCGCGGAGCCGCTGTCGGAGGAGGCGGCGGCCACCGACCGGCGCGACTACGACGTCGAATATTACGTGCGGCTGCTGCGAACGACGTATGCCGAACGGATGTCGCGCGCCTTCACGGTCGAGGATTTCGGCGTCGTGTTCGCCGATCCGGATCAGTACTCGTTGTTCGCGCCGCCGGTCGGATCGATACGCACCGTGCTGGTGAATTCGGCCGGCGGCTGAATGGAAGGACTGGCTGCTTGACGGACCCGTCCGCCGGCTGCAGCATTGAGTCCCGCGACGAAGCGGCGTCGAACCCCGAACGCTCCGCTCCTGGTGCCCCCATGCGCTTCCCCGCCGTTCCCGCCGCTCTCGCGCTAGCCGCGCTTGGGGCCTGCGACCGTCAACCAGTCTCTCCGGACGCTGCGCTCACCCCGGCCGCCGCGCGATCCGCCAGATCGAGTGGTGGCAGCGCGCTCGTGGTGAACGTCACGAACGACACGACGGCGCAGAACGAGACGCCGATCGCGGTCAATCCGCTGAACCCACTGAACTTCGTCGTCGGCGGGAACGACTGGAACTACAACGATGGGTGTTCGGTGAATGCGAGCCTCGACGGCGGCAAGAGCTGGACGGCTACACTACCCAACGGCTTCCTACCGGGCGTCACGAGGTTCACGAACGATCCCGCCGTCGCGGGCACCGGACGCTACGACTTCGGTGGAGATCCTGCCGTCGCGTTCGGCCCGGATGGCGTCGCGTACTTCGCCTGCTTCGGATATCAGGCGACACCACCATACAACGTCGCCCTGTTGCTGAGCCGATCGGCCGACGGGGGAGTCACCTGGCTCGAGGGCGGCGGCGCCGAGCCACTCACGCAGGTGTCGCTGTGGCAGGGCAATGGGATCTCGCGAGGGTCGACGGGCCAGTTTCCCGATCACGACGCGATGCACGTCGCGAAGGACGGCACGATCTATCTGACCTGGGCGCAGTTCACCGGCAACAGCTCGCACTCGCCGGTATACGTCGCCACGTCGCACGACGGCGGACGCTCGTTCTCCTTCGCGCAGAAGGTGACGTCGGGGTCCGTGCGCAGCGATCAGGATCAGCGCATCGTCACCGATCCCCGGACCGGCGTTGCATATCTGACGTTCGACAACTCGGTCCAGGGGGGCAAAGGGACGGCGATGTACGTCAGTACGTCAGCCGATAAGGGGGGATCGTGGAGCGCGCCGGTGCAGTTCGGCGCCTTCCAGAATCCGGTGTGCCTTTTCCCTCCATCCTGCTTCAACATCTCCGGCGCTGCGTTTCGCGGTCCGGGCTCTTATCCTGCGCCGGCGTTCGATCCCACGAGCAACCGGCTCTACGTCGCGTACAGCGACATCGTCGATGGTCGCGGGCAGGTGTTCCTCACCTGGGCGGACGCGAGGGACCTCGGCCATTGGAGCCCGCCGACTGTCGTCGCACCGACCACGGCCGGCGACCGGTTGAACGTTGAGCTGAGCGTCGAGCCATCGACCGGTCGGCTCGACGCCATGTTCTACGACCGGAGCTGGACGAACAACACGCTCGTCGACGTGACCTATGCGTCGAGCGTCGACGGTGGTGCCACCTGGAGCACGCGCCGCATCACCAAATCAGGGTTCGATCCGGCCGCGTATGGCGTGCCAAGTGGCGCGGGCGTGCGGCCGTTCATCGGTGATTATACGGGGATCGTCTCGCTGAGCGGGAGCGCAGCGATGGCCTGGACGGGGCCCGGAAAGACGTACGGTGCCCTGCCCACCAACTACGAGATCTATTTCGGTAGCGCCGCGCCCTGAGCGATGATCGGTGAGTGGGATGCCGAAGGGGCGGCCGTCTGGCCGCCCCTTCGCGCTGGTGGTGATCGCAGCTGCCCGCTCGACCGACTATGGGTGACGTCCGCGGCCGGACGATCCGCTGCCGCTCGTCCCCAGGCCATGCGAGCCACCGCCGAACGCGTTGCGAAGCAGATCGCTCGGCGAATCGAGATGCCGCAGATATGGAAATGCGGTGCCGATCCCCATCGCGAGGCTCCAGCTCGGTGCAGCGCCGCTCAGGCCGTGGCTCGTCGTGACGTTGAGGGTGAGCGGGCCGCGGAGTGTCAGCGCGACACCGCCGTTCACCGACGTCGATCGCCCGATCGTCGGATCGACCGCACCGAGGTCGCTGCTGTAGCCACCGCTCAGCGATACGCGCTCGGTCAGCGAGTAGCCCGCGGTCGCGTCGCCCCAGCCATTTGCACCGGTGAATGCCGACTGCATCGAGACGCCGCTCAGCGAGCGACCGGCGCCCAGATGAACCCACATCTGGTCCGTCGGCGCGAAGCCGAGCGATGCGCCGGTCGAGTAGCCGACCTTTCCCGTGCCGAACCCGCTCGCCGTGTCACCGACGGGGAGGGTCATGCCGAATTCAGCCGCGATGATCGGCGCGAAGCGCGCCTTGAAGGCATGCGACGCCGTCGCTTCCAGCGGGAAATCCACTGGCCCGCTTCTGACGATCGACTGGTTGGTGGGCGCGAGCGGTGGGCTGCTCGCCCGAATGGCGGTCGGTGTCGTCGACACGCTGAGCCAGTGAACCGGCGCCCACCGCAGCACGCCGGCGAGCGACTGCTCGCTGCGGCCTCCGGCATAATGCAAGGCGCCGCTCGCGACACCGAATTGGAGCCCGAGCGGCACGCCCTCGTCGTCGGTGCCGTCCCGGCTGGAATCGGCCGCGCTAGCGGTGTCGGGGTTCGCTTCGACGGCGGCGGGTCGCGGGGGAACTCCCTGGGCGGCAAGGGGAGCCGCGGTCAGCAGGAGCGTATAGAGGCAAAGACCTCTGAGCGTCATGAGGCATCCGTCAAAGGAGGGATGGCGCCGCGCGAATCCGACGGCGGCGCACGGCCCGAACATCAGGGTGAAGACGGCGTTCGCCCCCCTCCGGCAACGCGACTCACCCGGCCTTTGCGAATTCTTTGTGTCGGCAACGGAGTGGGGCGGCCCCTGAATGCGGCCGCCCCGCGTTACCGTCTCACGCCCGCTCCTCGCACGTCCGTGCCCACGGCACCAGATCGAGTCGCTCGAAGGGAATCTCGCGGCCGGTGTCTTCGCAGACGCCGAACTGCTGCGGGTTCTTGTAGAGTCGCTCGAGCGCCGCGTCTATCTCCGTCAGCTCGCGCGACGCGCGAGCGGCGTTGGACGCGTCGAGCTCCTCGTCCATCGTGTCCGTCCCGAGATCGGCCGGATGAAAGGGCATGAGCGACAGGTCGCCCGACGCGCTCTGTTGGCCGAGGTTGGACCGGTCGGCGACGACGCGCTCGACGAGCTCCAGCGCGCGAACACGCTCGTCACGCAACCGCTGCTCGAGATACTGGCGCTGGTCGATGGTGAGTGGCACGAGGGTTCTCCGGTTGGGACGAGCGGCGTCGCGCCGACGCCGTTCGTGATCGATGACGCGGTGCGATCCCGCGACTACGAGGGCGACGACGAGCCGTCGGGGCCGGTGTTGTCGGGCAGCGTTTCCCAGGTCGACGAGCCGCTCACGTTGCGATTGGCGCGCGTGTCGCCGGGCAGATCGCGGCCTTCGCGCTCCTCACGGCGGATCTCGTCCTGCACCTCTTTGTCCGAGCCGTCGTTCCCCACTGCCGGATCGACTTTGCGATCCCCCTTCAGGTCGTCGGTCATGCTATCCTCGCGGAAAGAGAGTTCCGAGAAGCTATGACATTCCGCGCGGAACCGCAGCGGGTTAGGAGCGGGCTCGTGCGTTCGGAACGCAAACCGACGCGCCGGATCCGTCCGCCGTAGAAGCCGAACTCCGTGCAGCGATTTTACCACAGAGAACACAGAGAACACGGAGAACTGCAACAGCGACGGCGTTTGGGATCGCGCGGGCGAGCCTCTGCGTTCTCCGTGTTCTCTGTGGTTCAAATGCCGTTGACAGCCTTACCACAGAGAACACAGAGAACACGGAGGACTGCAACCAAACCAACAAGGACCTTGGATCGCGGGGCTGGGTTGGCGCACCGACTCGTGCTCGTACGACCGACAGCTCGTAGCATCCGTCGTTTCCCTCCGATCCGCACCTTCGCCGGTGTGGCCAGACTGGCGCATGTGAGGGCAGCCGCTCACGCGCCACCATACCGCTCCGTGCGAATGATCGCCGGCGACATGCCCTCGGCGACGAACGCGTTCGCCACCGCTTCGACGAAGGCCGTGGCGCCGCAGATGTAGACGCGCTTCGGCGCTTGGTTCCACTGCGCGACGATCGTTCGCAGCAGCTCGCGATCGAACCGATGCTCGACGTCGGTCGGCCGATGTCGCGGGCCTCGCGTCGTGGCGATCGCCACGCGAAGGTGCGGGTCGCTCGCCTCGTCGGTCAGGAGCTCATCGCGAAAGACGAGCTCCTCCCAGGTGCGGGCCGAATACGCGAGCAGCGCCTCGGTTGCTGGCGCGACTCGCGCACGATGGCGGAGGATCGCCATGAGCGGCGCGATACCGGACCCACCGGCGACGAGCAGGAGTGGACCGCCGTCGTCGCCACGCCAGATGAAGTGACCGCCGATCGGGCCCCGCAGCTCGATCGTGTCGCCCGGCTGCGCGACGTCGTGCAGATACGGCGACACCTCGCCGTCGTCCAGCCGCTCGACGGCGAGCTCCAGCAACGGATCGCCGGGCGCGGAGGCAATGGAATAGCTGCGCTGCGCCTGATAGCCATCCGGTGCGGTGAGGCGGACGTCGACGTGCTGCCCTGCCTCGTGTGCGGCCAGCGACGCGCGCAGAAAGAGGCTCGCGACACGCGGCGTGCGATGCACCACTCGCTCGATGACCGCGTCCTGCCATGCGGACTGCGACGCGAGCGGGGGACTGACAGCGGTCACGGATCGCCGGTGTAGCGCTGCTCCTTCCACGGATCGCCGTACATGTGATAGCCGCGCAGCTCCCAGAACCCGGCCTCGTCGCGCTCGGTGAAGCGAAGGCCCTTCACCCACTTGGCGCTCTTCCAGAAGTACAGGTGCGGCACGAGCAGGCGCGCGGGTCCGCCATGCTCGGCGGCGAGCGGCTCACCGCCGAAATGGGTAGCGATCATCGCCTGCCCGCCGACGAGGTCCTTCACCGGAAGGTTCGTGTCGTAGCCGTCGTGCGACTGGGCGAGCAGATATTCCGTCGGCGGCGCGATCTTCGCGGCGGCCAGCAGATCGTCGATCGTCACGCCTTCCCATCGCGTGTCGAGCTTCGACCACTTCGTCACGCAGTGGATGTCGGCCTTGAACGAGGTGCGCGGCAGCGTGCCGAACTCCTCCCAGCTCCAGCGCGCGAGCGGCCGAGGTCCGTGGTTGATCGTGAACGTCCAGGCCGCGCGCTCCACCTGCGGGGTGGGACCGAGCGACAACACCGGAAAGTCGAGCTCGAGATGTTGGCCCGGCGGGAGGCGCCGCGCTACGTCGTCGGTAGGCCGGCGACCTGCAAACCCGCGTGTCGGCATGAGCCAACTCCATGCTCGCTAGATAGGCGCCCTCGTTACATCCACCGGAAGGTCACCACCGCCCCCGCCGCGATCGCGTACAGGATCGACTTGCCGGCAGCGTGGATGGCGAACGGAACTTCAGCGGACCCCGTGTTGAGGACGATGAGCACCTTGGACCCGTCGTCGGCGTTCTTGAAAGCGACGCTCTGCAATCCGCTCACGTCGCTCGTCGATGCGATGCGGTGCGCGCCGGGTCGTACGAACTGGCTCGCGTGTGCCAGTGCGTAGTACTCGACGTTTCGGGTGACGAAGCCCGAGCCCGAGTTGATCGTTATCACGCCGCGGCAGTTGCCGCAACCGCCAAGATGTGGACCGGCATTCTCGTCGAGGGCGAGATTCCAGAAGGCGACGCCCTTGGCCCAGCCGCGAGTGGCGCCGATGATGAGCGTACCGACGAAGTACTTGAGGTTGTCGGCGAAGACCGGCGCCCACGCGCCACCCGAGCACTCGGTGAAGTAGACGTCCTTCGTGGGGTACGACGCGTGTACCGCCTCCTGCGCGCTGACGTTGCCGCCATAGCAATGCCAGGCGACTGCGTTCACGTACTGACTCGCCGCCGGGTTGCTCAGCACGGTCAGCGGCTCGCCGGGGTGATCCCAGTTGTGATCCCAATCGAAGATCAGCGTGTTGAGCCCCGCCCCGGCGAGCACGGGACCGACGTGTTTGCCGATGACCTCACCGCGAGCGAGGGAATCGAGGCGCATGCCCGGATAGTCGGGCGGCTCGTACGCGGGCTCGTTCTGCACCGTGATGGCGTAGATCGGCACGCCTTCGGTCGCGTAGGCCTGGATGAACTTGCGGAAGTAGTTGGCGAAGGAGTCGTAGCTCTGCGGGAGCAGCGTACCCTTGATCAGGCTCCCGGTGCTCTTCATCCACCCCGGCGGGCTCCACGGCGACGCGACGAGCTTGAGCTGCGGATTGATCGCCAGCGCCTGTTTGAGCATCGGGAGCTTGTCGGTCCGATCCGGCGCGATCGAGAAGTTCGCGAGCGTGGAGTCGGTCTGGCCCGCGGGCATGTCGTCGTAGCTGTAGTCCACCGACGAGAAGTCGGAGGCGCCCATGGGCACGCGCACGAAGCTCAGGCCGAGTCCCGGATTGCGACCGAACAGCTCCTGCATGATCGCGTCACGCTGCGATCCGAGCTTGTTGTTCAGCAGGTATGCCGAGGCGTCCGTCATGGCCGCGCCGAAGCCGACCATCTGCTGATAGGTCGTCGTCTCGTCGACGTCGATGACGACGGCGGACGCATCGGGAGTGGAGCGGATCGGGAGATCGGGCTCGGGTGAAAGGAGCCGCGCCTGATTCCCGGTGGTGATCCACGCCTGCGCCACCGGGCCGACCGGCGTCACCGGAGTGACCGGGTCGGCCGCGGAGGCCTGTCCGCACGCGGCGAGGAGAGCGATCGACCCAACGCGGAAGAACGAAGTGAGAAGCTGTGCGGCGGCTTTCATTGGCGGCTCATCTCGACTGAAGGACAACGGTGCTACACGCGGAAAACAGAATGCACGGAACCAACGGAAACGACGGAACCGACCGAAGCCGGTCGCGTGGCTGAATTCCGCGCGCCGAGTCCATCGCCGCGACTGCAAAGTCTTTGTTGTCTCCGTGTTCTCTGTGTTCTCTGTGGTAAAAAGCATTTGAACCACGGAGAACACGGAGAACACAGAGGAAAGCCGCTTCGTTCCTGCCGGATGCTGAAGCGGCGGCTCCGCAGGTTCCGTCGTTTCCGCTCGTTCCGTGCATGCGGCTGCCGTTCTCACTTGACGACCAACCGATCAGTGAGCCCGCCGATCATGACATCGAAATCGCCGGGCTCAACGACGGGCCGATTGTCGATGCCGACGAACGCCAACCGCTGGATGGGCAGGCGGAAGGTGACGGTGCGGCGCTCGCCGGCGGCGAGGGCGATCTTCTCGAAGTCGCGCAGCCGCCGGACCGGCGGGTCCACCGAGGCGTACAGGTCGCGCACATAGAGCTGCACGACTTCCTTGCCCGCTCGCGTGCCTGTGTTGGTGACGTCCACCGACACGGTGACGGTATCGGTGGGGCGCGCGACGTTCCGGTTCAGGCGAAGGTTCGCGTATGCGAACGTCGTGTACGAAAGCCCGTGCCCGAACCCCCACTCGGGATCGTACCCGTTGTCCTTCCGACCGTTCGAGCCGACTTCCTCGGGAGCGGCGTGGTCGTATTGAACGACCGCCCCCGCATGGCGCGGCCACGCGAAGGGCAGACGGCCGCTCGGATTCACTTCGCCGAACAACACCTCGGCCAGCGCCGTGCCGCCAAACGGTCCGGTCTCGTACGCGGTGACCACGGCACGGGCGCTATCCACCGCGGAGCGAACGATCCGCGGGCGATTGTGGAAGAACGTCAGGACGACGGGTGTCCCGGTCGCCTCGATGGCGCGGGCGAGGCGAAGCTGCGCCGCCGGGAACGCCAGGTCGTCGATGTTCCCGGGCTGCTCTGCGGATGGCCACTCGGCGAGCGCGACGATCGCGACGTCGGCGCTGCGCGCCGCGGCGACCGCGGCGGCGATGTCCGCCTCGTCGTCGAAGTCGCTGCCGCGCACGTACGTCACCCGTGAGGCGCCCACCTCGTCGCGCACGGCATCGAGCAGCGTCTTCGCGCCGCGCGGATACATCGCCGTGTCGGTTCCCTGCCAGGTGTAGCTCCACGAGCCGAACTGCGCCGGAAGCGACGTGGCACCGGGACCTGTGACGAGCACTCGCGTCGTCCTGTTCAACGGCAGCACTCCGCGGTCGTTCTTGAGGAGTGTGATCGCCTCCTCGGCCGCCGCGCGGCTCGCCGCGAGAAATGGGGGCGCGCCGGCGCGCGTCAGGCGGGCGCTGTCGGGCCACGGATTCTCGAACAGCCCGAGCTGCAGCTTGACGCGGAGAATGCGCCGCACCGCCTCGTCGATCCGCGACACCGGCACCTTGCCCTCGTGCACGAGCGCGAGGAGCGAGTCGGAGAAATCGTAGCCGACCGGCACCATGCTCATATCGATGCCGGCCATCACCGCCTGGCGGATGGCCTCCTTCTGCGATGACGCGGTGTGGTGGACGGTGTGCAGCTTCCGGATGTCCTCCCAATCGCTCACGGCAATGCCGTCGAACTTCAGCTCCTTGCGCAGCAGGTCGGTGAGAATCGCGTGGCTCGCGTGGACGGGGACGCCGTTCACGTCGCTCGAGTTGATCATCACCGTGCGCAGCCCAGCCTGGATGGCGGCGCGGAAGGTCGGGAGGTAGTACTCGCGCAGCTGGCGCTCGGGGATGAGCGCCGTCGTGCGATCCTTCCCGCTCAGCGGCACGGCGTAGCCGAGAAAGTGCTTGCCGGTTGCGGCGACGAACGTCTGCCTGTCGGCGTCAGCCGAGCCGTCGGCTTGGCCGTCCGAGGCGGACGAGATGGTGCGCGGACGGAGGGGGATGGGCTGTTCAGAGAACAATGCATCGAGCGTTGGGCGCGGGTCCCGTTGCTCTCCCAGTACCGCCTCGCGTCCGAGCACCGTCGCGAGATGAACGTCGGCGCCGTAGGTCTCGAAGAAGCGCGACCACAGCGGCTGCCGGCCGACGTCGAGGACCGGCGCGAAGTTCCAGGTGATTCCGCTCGCACGGACCTCGTACGCGGTGACCTCGTGCTCGCGGCGCACGAGCGCCGGGTTCCACGTGGCCGCCATCGCGATGTTCTGCGGGAAGACCGTCCCGCCGACCATGTAGTGGAAGCCGTGCACCGCGTCGATTCCATAGATGACCGGAATCGGAACGCGCTTGCGCGCCGCGACGCGCTGCACCGTGGTGATCAGCTCACGCCAGCGCGCGGGGGTGAGTGCCACGTCCCAGACGTTCAACAGCGAGCCGACGTGGTGCCGGAGCAGCGCGTCCTCGAGCTTCGCCGAGTCGATCACCTGCAGCGTGTCGGCCGTGCCATGGGTGCGCCCGACCGCCTCGATCGTCAACTGCGTCATCTCACCGATCTTCTCCTCCAGCGT
>DASXHF010000089.1:0-67826 GCA_036488775.1 Gemmatimonadaceae bacterium
AAGACCAGCTTCCGCATGCTGCACAAGGAAGACCTGACGCCGATCAAGTACGAGCGGGTCTGCCCCTTGGACGAGGAGGTCGTTCCCTGGAACGAGATCGTGAAGGGATACGAGTACAGCAAGGGCAAGTACGTCGTCGTCACGCCGGAGGAGCTCGCGAAGGTGAAGACCCCGTCGAGCAAGGCAGTGGAGATGACGGACTTCGTGAAGTCCGAGGAGATCGATCCCCGGTACTTCGACACGCCCTACTATCTCGTGCCGCAGAAGGGCGGCGAGAAGGCGTACGCGCTGCTGCGCGAGGCACTCGCCAACACCGACATGGTCGGCATCGGCAAGCTGACGCTCCGGCAGAAGGAACACCTCGTCGCGGTCCGTCCGATCGGCGACGCGCTCGTCCTCGAGTTGATGCGGTTCGAGCACGAGTTGGTGGAACCCGGCGAGATGAACTTCCCCGACGCGGAGACGCAGAACGTGCGGCCACAGGAGCTCGAGATGGCCCAGCAGCTCATCGGCAACCTCGCCGAGCCGTTCGAGCCGTCGAAGTATCGGGATGAATATGAGGAAAAGCTCCAGACGCTTCTCAAGGCGAAGCTGAAGGGAAAGAAGCTCCCCGACGAGCCGGACGAGCAGCCGGAAAAGACAAAGGTGATCGACCTGGTCGCGCGGCTGCAGGAGAGCCTGGCCGAGACGTCGGCGCGCAAGCGCGGCGGAGGGAAGAAGGAGCCAGCGTCCTCGAAGAAGCGTGCGCCACGGGCCAAGAGCCCGCGCAAACGCAAAGTGTCGTAGGAGACGACCGGCTCACCAGCTCCGTGTTTCGCCGAACCTGGCGATCCACAGCCGGTCGTCGTCGAGCCCCCGCGCGTGCCAGATCTCTCTGGTGCGTCGCGGGGGTTCCTCCATCGGCTCGTCGGTGAGCCGAAACGTTCCCCAATGAATGCCGAGCATCAAGGGCAGCGGTCGGTCGGGATGCGCCTGGTGCAGATCGATGGCGGCCTGAACGGCTTCGTCGGGATTCATGTGCACGACATGCATGAACCAGCGCGGCTCGTACGCGCCGATGGGCACGAGCACGAGGTCGAATGGTCCGCACCGCGTCCCGATCGCGCCGAACTCGGGATGATATGCGGTGTCCCCCGCGAAGTAGACGCGTCGTCCGCCCACCTGGATCGCGTAGCCGCACCAGAGCGTCTTGTTGCGGTCACCGATCCGGCGGGCACTGAAATGCCGCGCCGGCGTCGCCGTCACGGTCACCCCGCTCGTCGTCACGCTCGACCACCAATCCATCTCGACCAGCCGCTTCACGCCGAAGTCGCGCAGATAGGCGCCGAGCCGCAACGGAGCGATCCAGGTAGCGCCGGGTTGCAGCGTCACGAGCCGCTCGACCGTCGACTTGTCCAGATGATCGTAGTGGCTGTGCGACGTGAGCACGACGTCGATCTCGGGGAGCGCCTCGAGCGGAAGTGCGGGTGGCATGATGCGGCGCGGTCCGCTCCACTGCACGGGAAACGCCCGCTCGCTCCACATCGCATCGGTCAGCACGTTACGCCCGCCCATCTGCAGCAGCACGGTGGCGTGGCCCACCCATGTAGCCGTGAACAGCTCGTCCGCAGCACGCGGGCGAACGACGTTCGGCGTGGTCGTCGGGAAGGATCCACGCGGTGGCGTGGGGGCGCGTCCGCGCCGCTGTAACGACCACCGGAGCACATCCAGCCAACCGCGCGGCTCGCTGTCGGGCCACGGATTGCGAAAGCCGCCGTCGGGGGTGTGATGCGGCAGCACCGACGTCGCCGGCGGCGGTGAGTGCGGTCCGGTGGCGTCAGGCAGGGACGTCAGGCGAGCGGCCGGGGTGCCGGCTCGAGAAAGAGCTGGTCGACGTAGCACCATCCCCAATCCTCACCGCGCTCGAAGCTCCGGATCACGGGATGCTTCGCGGAATGAAAGTGCTTTGTCGCATGCCGATTCGGTGAATCGTCGCAACAGCCGACATGACCGCACTCGAGACACAGACGGAGATGAACCCAGCGACTACCGATGGCGAGACATTCCTCGCAGCCATTGGGCGTGTGCGGCGTGACCGCGTGAACGTGGTCGAGGTGCGAGCACTGGGCGTTCATCTGCGGCTCCGAAGTATGCGTCCCATCGTGCGTGTCACGCCGTCCACGCGCCGAGGTTCTCCCGAAGATGGCTTTCGCAGCGCATCCCGGCCAGCACTGTCGTCACGCCCGGAAGCGACGCCGCAAAGCGCAGCGCGCGCTGTGCATCAGTCGTACATCCCGGAAAGAGCTCCTGGACCCCGTCAGGCAGACCTGTGGTGAGCCGGCCTTGCATGAGCGGTGCACTCGCCACGACGCCAACCCCGAGCGCCTCCGCGGCCTCCAACAGCGTGACGAGCTTTCGTCCGAGCGGCTGTGTCGCCTCACGCGCCGCTTCCGGCATGGCGAGGTTCACGGGAAGCTGGACCGCGCGGAAGTGATGGGCCGTGCCGCCCACGTCGCGGGCCAGCGCGACGAGCTCGGCGAGCGAGAGATGCTGCCGGTGATCGGGCGCTACCCGGAAGCCAAGCCAGGTAGCGCAGCCGTACGACGCGATCTCTCCTGCCGCAGCGCGCTCCTCGAGCAACGCGAACGCGGCGCGCATCCGGCGGTCGAACGTCGGACGATCCACCCCGAGCAGCTGCTCCTCGGGATTGTGCACGTAGTAGATGTCGATCGTGTCCAGCCCCAGATTGGCGCGGCTCCGATCGAGCTGGTAGCCGAGGAAGTGCGGCGTGATGGCGTGCCCCCCGCGAACCAGCTCATCGCGCGCCAGCAGACCGGGCTCGAACAGCTCGCGCTCGAGCCACGCGTCATACGCATCGCGCGATGCCGGCGGCGCGCCATCGAGCGCGACGTAGCCGCCCTTACTGCACACGACGACTTCGTCGCGGCGCACTTCGCCGGCCGCGATGGCCTCCACGACCGCTGCGCCGAGTGCACGCTCGGAGCGCTGGCACCGGTAGTTGATCGCGGTATCGAGCATGTTGATCCCGCGCGTCAACGCGGTACGGATCGTCTGCGTGTACGCCAGATCTTCGGCGTCCGTGCAGTCGCCGAGATAGGTCCCTTGTCCAAGCGCGCTCACGACGAGCGCGCGCGGCAGAACACGATGAAAGTCCGTCATGCGCGCCGGCACTCGCTCCGCGAACCGGCGCGTCCCGGCGGTCGTCGCACGACGTGCGTCGTGCGCACGGGGGGGTGCGGCGGGCGGCGCGAGACTCGCGCCCCCGCGTCGTAAGGAATCCGTCGTTCGGCGTGACATGTACGGGTCACGCTACGGATGACGGCCCGAGAGGGCAAGGGTGAATGCAGTCGGCGGCACTCCCGTTGCGGGTGCCGGTCTGCGTAACTTCGCGGCGGGCTGGGCGCGCGCCAGCGTGCCCCACAGCCCTTCCACCCGCCTATCCTCCGAGTTGTCCGTGAAGCGCCTCCTTCTTTCAGTTCTGTTCAGCACCGCTGCCTGTTCCCAGCAGCGGCCTCAGGTGTTGACGCCGGTGCGTGTGGATACCGTGTCGCGACCAGCTCCTACAGCCGCGGTCCCTGTAGCTGGGGCGCCGGGAGCATCGTCATCGATCCGGTCCGTCGCTGACGATCCCTTCACGCGCCTGGATCGCATGGATTGGCCCGGGCCGGACAACGTCCGCGCGCAGGATGGACGAGCCGGCCCGGACTACTGGCAGCAGCGCGCCGACTACGCCATTGCCGCCGCACTCGACACCGCGCAACAGCGCATCAGCGGAACCGTCACCATCCGCTACACCAACAATTCACCCGACACGCTCCGTTTCGTCTGGCTGCAGCTCGATCAGAATCTGTATCGCCCGGGCAGCAAGGGTTCGGCGCTCTTTCCGGCCGATTCGCGCTGGGGCGTGCGCGGCTTCGAAGGCGGCTACGATTTGAGCGCCGTGCAGGTGAACGGCCGGCCGGCGGAGATCCGCGTCGACGACACCATGGGTCGCATCGATCTCGAGCAGCCCATCCCGCCGCGCGGCGGACGGGCGACGATCACGATGCGCTACACGTTCCGCGTTCCCGAGCATGGCTCGGACCGCATGGGCCGCGACGGCACGCTGTACGAGATCGCCCAGTGGTATCCGCGCATGGCGGTCTACGACGACATCCGCGGGTGGAACACGGATCCGTACCTCGGCCAGGGCGAGTTCTATCTCGAGTACGGTGACATCGACTATAGCGTCACCGCACCGGCGGGATATACGATCGCCGGCAGTGGGGTGCTGGAGAACCCGACCGAGGCGCTCTCGGCTACCCAGCGCGACCGGCTGGCGCGCGCCGCGCGCGGCGACTCCGTCGTGCACGTGATCACGCTCGACGAAGCTCGAGCCACCCCGACACCCGGCACCAAAACCTGGCGCTTCCGCGCGCAGAACGTGCGCGACGTCGCGTGGGCCGGCGCTCCCGATTTCCGATGGGACGCGACCAGCGCCAATGGTGCACTGGCACAGGCGTACTACCAGTTTCCGAAAGCCGGCCGAGCATGGGAGCAGGCCGCCGAACAGACCGCGTGGACGATCAGGAACTTCTCGTCGCTCTTCTATCCCTATCCCTATCCGCAGGCGACGTCCGTGGCCGGCCCGGTCGGCGGGATGGAATATCCGATGTTCGTGATGGTCCATTACGGAAGCCCGCTGGACGACCCCAAATCGATCTTCGGGACGGTGAATCACGAGCACGGACACGAGTGGTTTCCCATGATCGTTGGATCCAACGAGCGCCGCTATGCATGGATGGACGAGGGATTCAACACCTACATCGATGCGTTCGCCCTCGAGCGCCGCTACCCCGGCACCAACGTGTTCACCGGCTACGTGCAGAATTGGAAGGCCACGAAGGATGCCGGCATCGACGTGCCCCTCATGACGCCGCCCGACCACATTGACGCGCGTGCACTCGGGGCGATTGGCTACCGCAAGCCCGGGGCAGTGCTGCTGGCGCTCCGCGACAACGTCGTCGGACGCGAGACCTTCGACCGCGCGTTCCGGGAATACATCCGCCGCTGGGCGTACAAGCATCCGGCGCCCGCCGACTTCTTCCGCACCGTGGAAAACGTGTCGGGCCAGGACCTCAGCTGGTATTGGCGCGCCTTCTTCTACACCACGGACGTGCTCGACCTCGGCGTCGACAATGTGACCATGCGACAGCAGGAAGGTCAGAACTATGCCGTGGTCGCGCTCAGAAGAAACACGTCGGTTCCGTTTCCCGTGAAGATGCGTCTCCGCTTCGCCGACAACAGCGTGCAGGATGTGTCGCTCCCCGTGGACATCTGGGCGCATGGCAACCGGTTCGACGCCGAGATCCCGGTGAAGGGCACGGTCACCGGCGTGCGTCTCTGGCCTGACGGGGCCGTCCCGGATTGGGACAGCTCGAATGATGCGTGGGGCGCCGCGCCGGCGGGGCCTCGGCCGAACGCGCCCTCGACGTCCGGCGGCCTGAGTGGCGAGATCGGCGGCAAACCATTGCCCTGAAGTTGAAGCCCAGGGCCGTCGAAAGGTTACATTCACCGCTGTACCCGTATTCTCGGAGTTTCTCCATGCTTCATTTTGGCGCGCTGGCCAGTCGGTGGTGGATCCCCGTGCTGTTCGTCGTCGTTGCCGGCCACATCACGAACGTGTGCGTCACGCTTTTCCTTCACCGTTCGCAGACGCACCGCGGCGTGCGCCTGCATGCAATCGCGGCCACGCCGATGCGGCTCTGGCTGTGGCTGACGACCGCGATCGTGACCAAGGAGTGGGTTGCCTGCCACCGCAAGCACCACGCGTTTGCCGACCGTGAAGGTGATCCGCACAGCCCCGTGGTCGAAGGGCTCCGCGAGATCCTGCTCAAGGGCGCCTTCTACTACCGGAAAGCCGTCCGGCAGCCCGGCATGCTCGAGAAGTACGGCAAGGGCACCCCGAACGACTGGCTCGAGCGGCATCTGCTGACGCCGCTCAATTGGGTCGGCATTCTCGTCATGCTCGCCGTCGACATCTGGCTCTTCGGATTCTTCGTCGGACCATTCGTCTGGGGGATGCAGATGATCTGGATCCCCCTCTGGGCCGCCGGCATCATCAACGGGATCGGCCACGCACTGGGCTATCGCAACTTCGAGGTGAAGGACGAGAGTCGGAATATCTCGCCGATCGCCATCTGGTTGGGCGGCGAGGAGCTCCACAACAACCACCACGCCGACCCCAAGAGCGCGAAGTTCAAGGCCCGCTGGTTCGAGTTCGACATCGGCTGGATCTACATTCGGACGCTCAAGTTGATCGGATTGGCCAAGATCGAGTATGCGCGCAACTACGGCTCGACGACCAAACGAGCCGACGACCTGGCAGTGGACGGAGCGGTGGTCTAGCATACGCCGCCTTGCGCTGTGACTCTGAGAGCGCATCGGACTCCGTCCGATGCGCTCTCGTCGTTTGGTCCCGCTGCACCGGCGAGGCACGGCAAGGCATGAACGAGCGGGCCGCTTGCGTGTAGATTTCCCATGGAAATCATCTCAAGCTGAGGTCCCATGCCAGCCACTGTCACCTGTGCCCGTTGCGGTCAGACGCGCGCCGGATTCGAGCGTCCGCCGTTCCCTGGTGCCATCGGCGCCCGCGTCGTCAGTGAGATCTGCCAGGAGTGCTGGTCGCAGTGGCTCCGGCAGCAGACGATGCTCATCAACCATTACGGGCTCAACGTGATGGACCCGCAGGCCCGGAGCTTCCTCACCAAGAACATGGGCGCCTTTCTCTTCAAGCAGGGCGGCGAGGAGGGGGTAGACACCACCAAGCAGGGAACGATCTCATGGTGAGCCGGACGCTCCGTCGCATCGCGGCACCGGCTTTCTGCGCGCTCGTGGTGAACGCCGCCGGCTGCTCCGTCGTGCGTCCCAGAACGGAGGCCGAGGCAAGCGTCGGCAATGTCGCGCGGTACGCCGCCCGGCCGGCGACGAGCGACACCGCGTGGGCAGATTCGGTCGTCTCGACGCTGTCGTTGCGCGACAAGGCCGCACAGATGGTGTGGCCGTGGCTGCTCGGCGACTACACCGCCACGGATGATCCCGCTTTTCGCCGTGTCGAGCAGCTCATTCGCGACCAGCATCTGGGTGGTCTCATCATCTCGGTCGGATCACCGACGGAGATCGCGACCAAGCTCAACGCATTGCAGCGCGCGAGCCCTCTCCCGCTACTCGTGGGTGCCGATCTCGAGACGGGAGCCGCGTTCCGGGCACGTGGGGGATATTTCCTGCCCAACGCGATCGACCTTGGCGGCGCCACCGGCTTTCCCTATGAGATGGGGATCGGCGCCACGCGCGACAGCGCGCTCGCGTACGCCATGGGTCGCGTCACCGCTCGCGAGGGCCGCGCGCTGGGCATTCACATGGCGTTCGCGCCGGTGCTCGACGTCAACAACAATCCGAAGAATCCGGTCATCAGCTTGCGCTCGTTCGGCGAGAATCCGCAGCTCGTCGCTCGGCTCGGCGCCGCGTTCGTGCGGGGAATCCAGGACAACGGCATGCTCGCGACCGGGAAGCATTTCCCGGGGCATGGCGATACCGAACAAAACTCGCATCTCGAGCTCGCACGCGTCGATGCGTCGCGTGCACGCATCGACAGCGTCGAGCTCGTGCCGTTCCGCGCCGCGGTGCAGGCCGGCGTGCGCGGCATGATGACCTTTCACGGTCTCATCCCTGCGCTCGACACGACGCCGATCGCCGCGACGCTCAACCCCAGAATCACTACCGATCTGTTGCGTGGCCAGCTGGGCTTTCACGGCATCGTCGTGACCGACGCGCTCGACATGAATGGCGTGCTGGGCAAGATGACGATGGGCGAAGTGACGCAGCGGGCCGTGCTCGCGGGTGCCGACGTGCTGCTCATGCCGACGGACAACGTCGGCGCGATCGACGCGGTCGTGGACGGCGTCCGAACCGGACGGTTCGCGGAGTCGCGCATCGACCGTTCGGTGCGCGCCTTGCTCATCGCCAAGCATGAGATGGGGCTCGACCGCCAGCGAACGGTCGACCTCGATGCCATGCGTGCGGTCGTCGGCGACAGCGCCGATCAAGCCACCGCACGCCTCGCCGCCGAACGGGCGATCACGCTCGTGAAGGACTCCCTGGGCGTCGTTCCGCTCTCGACACTGCCGAAGACGGCACGTGTGGTGAGCATCACCCTTGCCTCTCGCACCGACCTCGGTGCGGGCTCGACGTTCAACGCCGAGCTGGTGCGCGCTTTTCCACAGCTGCGAGCACTCACGC
Organism: Gemmatimonadaceae bacterium; assembly: GCA_036488775.1. Taxonomy (GTDB): domain Bacteria; phylum Gemmatimonadota; class Gemmatimonadetes; order Gemmatimonadales; family Gemmatimonadaceae; genus AG11. Next base: position 8,278 of record DASXHF010000089.1, read on the forward strand.
TTTCGCCCGACGCGGTGTTCGGCGCTCCGTCCGGTGCCGCTGGAGCAGCCGTCGGCGGTGGCACCTACGTCGCCAGCCCGCAGCCCGCGCTGCTCCCCGCTTCGGTGGAGAACGCGCTGCGTGCCGCGAAGGGTGCCGACGTGGTCATCGTGTCGTCGTACTTCGGCGCGAGCTCGTCCACGGCCCGCCTTGCGGCACCGGACGGGATGGATTCGCTTCTCGCGGGTATCCAGCGCGAGGGAAGCAAGGTGATCCTCGCTACGTTCAGCAATCCCTACATCGCCCTCGATCTTCCGCCGACCTCGGCGTATCTGGTCGCTTGGGGTGGGTTGCCGGTATCGCAGCGCGCGGCGGCGCGCGCGCTACTGGGCCTCGCGCCGATCACCGGGCAGTTGCCGATCAGCATTCCGTCGGTCGCCGGCTACGGCGCTGGGCTGCGACGCGACCCCATGCCGCCGACCGCCGCATCGACACCGTAACCGATACCGCGGGCAGGAGTTCCATCGCCGTGGTCCGCATGTGTTTTCGAGCATGGCGAGCGGCCGTGTTCTTGCGCGTCTGTCGATGTGCGCGGACCAGCGCGCGGGTCTGCTGTCTCGTCCGTTGACGCGGCCGTTGGAAACCGGTATATCACCGTTCACGCCGTGGCGGCCATTTTGATGCAGAGTGCTACTATCTATGGCCGGCGGCGTCTGGACACGCTCTTGACATTAGTGACGGATTGTTACTAATTCGCGCGTCATGCGCGAGCGTCCCACTTCCCCGATGAAGGCAGCTGTCCGCCGCGTGACGCTGGCCGTCGACGTGGTCGTGTTGTCGCCGCGGGCGGAGGCGCTGGCCGTGCTGTTGGTCCGGGCACCGGCTGGAGGGCGCGAGCGCTGGAGCCTGCCGTGGGACGCACCGCGCGCGGACGAGGGCCTCGAGGAGGCCGCCGCGCGCATCGCGGCGGCGGTGCTTGGCACCGCGCCGGCCTTCTTTGAGCAGGTCGGCGCGATCGGCGATGGCAAGCGCCATCCGGGGGATGCGGATGTCTCGATCGGCATCGTGGCGCTCATGCCGGCGAGCGACGAGCCGCCGGCCGCCGACGCGGAATGGTTTCCCCTGTCGGCGCTTCCATCGCTCGCTCCGCGGCACCGCACCATCGTCGAGCGCGCCGCCACCGTAGTGCGCCAGCGGGTCGACCAGTCGCCACTCGCCTTTCGTCTCCTGCCGGCGACGTTCACGCTCAGCGACCTACAAGGGGTGTACGAGCTCCTCCTGAGCCGGCGGCTTCACAAGGCCAGCTTCCGACGGGCTCTGCAAGCCAGCTATCTAGTGGAGCCGACCGACGAATGGCGCAGTGAAGGACGCGGCCGTCCGGCGCAGCTATTCCGATTCGCCCCCCGGAAGCGCCGCGGCGCCCGGCGCGGGGTCCGATTCGACCTGTTTAGCGAGTAACATCGGGCGCGTCGGGCCGCCCGGTAACCTAGGCCCGAACAGGCAAGCGGCCTCTTGCCTCTGGCACATTAGTCGCAATATGTTATTTAGGTCCAATCCTGGGGCGCCCATGCTCGACTATCTGGACGGCCTCTGCGCGGCGCTGCTCGCGCGGAACGGAACGGAGATCCGACGCCTCCTGCGCCACCCGCTCGCGCGCGCGCTCCCGCGCCGCGTGCGCGAGGAGGGTTACGCCATCGCGCGGGCAGGTCCGGAAAGCCTTCGCGCCCCGGTGCAGACCCTCCATTTCTACCACCAGACCCTGCACCTCCTCGGCGCTCGCCCAGCCGTGCGGACCGAATCCGGCACCCCGGCCGACGACCGACAGATCGAGATACCGCTGCGCGCCGCCGGCGGCTGACCTAGTCCGCCCGCCGCACCTCGGCGCGGTGCCGGAGCACCCGCCGCGCAATCGCCGCGTTGTCGCTCGCGATGCGAAAGCACTCCTTCACCACCTCGTCCTCGTCGTCGCCCTCCACTTCCTCCACGACCAGTGGAACCGCGTCGTCCCGCCGCGGCGATGCCGAGCGCGGCTCGATCACCACCCGCCCTCGCAGCCGTTCGTGCGCCACCGCGCCGCGATCACTCGTCACGAGCTCCACTTTGACGTACCCGCCGCCTGGCATTGGGCGCATGTAGAGCGGCCCGTCTGCGCGCCCGTCAGGCGCGCCGTGGCGTACGTCGTCTGGCAGCTGATCCAGCACCCGCACCTCCTCGTTCCACTCGACTGCGTGGCTTCGTAGGCGGCGACTCCGTCCCCGCCAATGTAGTCTCAAGCACTTGCATCGCGCGCGCAACCGAACGCGACATGGGCGGCTTTGCAACCGCCGGCCCCCAGATGTCCCCGACCTTCGCGAGACGTGCCGGCATCGTGCGCACGGTGAAGCTCGTCGTCTTCAGGCGCCCGGTCAGCTCGCGGTGGTCCAGTGGCGCCGACACGGTTGCGAGCGGCTTGGCACGCACGCTGTACACGCTCGCCATGCTCTTGCCCCGTGCGTTCTGCATCGCGTCCACGTAGATGCTTCCCGTCGGCCGCGCACCGATCGAACGCTCCACCGTCGCACGATCGGGCCGCAGCGCCACCGCGGCCTCCGCCAGCAGCATGGCCAGGCGCGCCGACATCTCGTACGACGTCCGTCGCGGCAGCGGCAGCACGATATGAATCCCGCTCGCTCCCGACGTCTTCGCCGCGGCGGGCAATCCGCACTGGTCGGCGAGCCCCACGATGTCGCGCGCCAGCGACACGACGGCCGAGAACGGCACGTCGTCTCCCGGATCGAGATCGATGAGGCACCGGTCCGGTGAATCGATGTCCTCGATGCGCGACAACCAGGGATGCACCTCGATCGCGCCCAGCTGGACCGTGTACAGCAGCGTCGCCAGATCGCCGCCGATGATACGGGCGCGCATCCCCTTCTCCTCGGTGCGCAGCGCTTTCACGCGCACCAGCGTCGGGACGTGCGGTCCCGCGTCCTGCTGAAAGAACATCTGACCGCCGACGCCGTCCGGATAGCGCTTCAACACGAGCGGCCGACCGGCGATCTCCGGCAGCAGCATCGGCGACATGCGCACGTAGTGGCGCATCAACTCTCCCTTGGTCACGCGGGCCTCGGGAAAGTAGACCTTCCGCAAGCTGGACACATGCAGGGTGACGCCATCCACCGTGAGATCTCCCTCACCGTCGCTCTCCTCCAGCGCGAGCAGCTGCGCCTCGACGTGGGCCACGGTCGTGCGGCCGCGCGTCGGCGCACGCTTGCGCGCCGCGGGGGCCTTACGCGGCGTCATGCTTCACTTCACCGCTGCGCCACCGCTGCATGCTCACCCCTTCGATCGTCACCTCACGTGCCTGCTTGTCGTCGCGCACGCCGAGGAAGATCGGTTGCCTGAGGAGGCGCTCCGACGTCCACTCGGCGAACTTGACCTCGACGACGATCCTGGGCGCGACCCAGTGCGCGCGCTCGTTGGTGCGCGGCGGCTCGACGAACGGCGATGTCGCCCGCTCGAGCTTCGTGAGGCGCGCATACAGTCGGGCGAGCCCGTCACGCGTGAAGCCTCCCCCGGTATGGCCGACGTAGATGAAGCGTCCCTGCTTGTCGTAGGCCCCGAGGAGCAGCGCGCCGAAATAGGGACGTGTCTTGCGAGGCTCCGTGTAGCCGCCGATGACGAATTCGGCGCGGAAGAGCAGCTTGAGCTTGAGCCACGCGTCGGAGCGCGCGCCCGGCTGGTATCTCGTGTCCGTTCGTTTCGCGATGATCCCTTCCCAACCGGCACGGCGTGCTCGCGCGAGCATCGTGGCGCCGCGTGCGCTGCGGCCGCTCACCATGAGCGCGGGATCGCCGGCGCCGGCAGTGGCGATCAGCGCGTCGAGGCGCTCGCGTCGCTCCGTCAGCGGACGAGGCATCAGGTTCGTGCGTCCGTCGCGCAGAAAATCGAACACCATGAGCGACGTTGGGGCGGCGATGGCGAGACGGAGGATTTCCTCGGCGTCCTGCAGGTGCATCCGCGCCTGCAACTGCTGGAACTCGCTCGCCGCGTGCGTGCGTCGTCCACCGCGGCGCGCGCGGGCCACGACCTCGCCGTCGAGGATGAGCGTTCGTCGCGCGCGGCGGGCGAGCTCACGCAGCGCGAGGACGATCTCCGGGAACTGCCCGCTCTTGTCCTTCCCGTTGCGCGTGACGAGTCGCACGTGCCTCCCCGATGCTTCGGCGATGACGCGCATGCCGTCGTACTTGGGCTCGAACGTCCACGCGTCTCCGCGTGGCAGCTCGTGACCCAGGGTGGCGTACATCGGCTCGGGGAGATGCGTAGTCGGCACGTTTGCACCGAGGGGCAAAACGGGTGCCGATTACGCCTGTGATCGGTACCCTGATGTCGCCACGCCGCGTGTCAAACCGTGCGAGGACCCGCGCGCCTGACATCGTGCATCAGGTGCGTGCGGATCGGGGCGGAGGGACGGCGCCCGAGGAAGCGGACACCGGGGCGATCCACGGCGCCGGCGGGCGCGCCGACGCGCCGTCGGGTCAGCTGGTCTTCGTTACGTCGGCCGCCTGCGGACCTTTCTGCCCTTGGACGATCTCGAACTCGACCTTGTCTCCCTCGGCCAGGGACTTGAAGCCATTTCCCTGGATAGCGCTGAAGTGCACGAAGACGTCGGGTCCGCCTTCACGGGAGATGAAACCAAACCCTTTCGCGTCGTTGAACCACTTCACCGTGCCGTTGATGCGAGCCATGAACCGTACCTCTTACCAGTGCTGTTGCCTGATCGCGCGTGCGAGGTGGCCTTTCTCGCCGGCCGCTGCTCGTCCCACGTGATCCGTGTGATGCTCCGTGGCGCCGATAGCCGGCCCCGAAGCGGGACGTACCTCCGGAGCGGGCAAGTTTTGTGCACACGAGGACTTGCACCGCTCCCAGCAGGCCAGAAACGCGAAACGGAGCCAGAATTCGGCTCCGTTCGCGCTTCGTATCGTCGCTGCCGGTGGTCAGGCAGCGCCGGCGATGTATCGGGCGACGCGTCCGCACTCGCGACACTGCAGAGTCACCTGCGAGCGCGGTGGAGGCGGGAAATCATCGGGCGTTCGCTCGATCTGCCCAGAGCAGGATGGACAGCTCAGAGGTGAGCCGTTCCGATCGTTCGCGATCAGGTGGAGCGCTTGCACTGGGTTATACGTAGCCGGGCGCGGCTTGCGCATTGGCCCTCCAAGATGTGTTTCACATCAACCCGGAAAAAGGCGCCGGGCCGCCCACGATGAATAGTAACCCTCAAAGGCCCTAAAGCACAGTGAGGCATCGTCTTGCGACGTAAGTTGCGCACCAGCCTCGTTCTTGCGCTCGTTGGCATGGGGGCATGTGGTCCACATGCCCATATTCCTCCGAGACCCGCGATCGTTCCCAACGCCCTGTCGCCGACCGACAGTGGGGCGCGGCTCGCGCGTACACTGGCACCACTTCTCTACCTCCAGCGCGACGAGTGGTTCCCTCTCGAGCGCGCTGTTGCCGTCCTGCACCCGACCCGCCCGATCATCGCCTACCATCTCCTCTGGCAGGACGACGTGCACGGCGCCTGGATTCCGTTCACCGTGCCGACCGATGAGGAGGTCGTCTGGGTCGGATACGATCCCTCGGGCGCCCCCACTGATCTATGGACGTACTGGCACGGCAAGGTGCTGCACACCGACTGGCGCGGTCGAGGGACCCCGGCGGTCGACGTCCAGTGGGGCAAGCACGGCTCCCTGCCGCACGGCGTGGTCGAAAGCGACCTACCGCGGCTTCGTACGCTCAACGCCTTCTACGCGTACCACTTTCTTTTCCTCCCGGACATCCTGCTGGGCAGGCTCTCGCGACCCGGCCCGCTCGGCTTCTTTCACTCCTACGGCCGCTATCGCGACTTCTCGCGCACCTTGGTATTGGGCGACTCGCTCTCGGCGGTCGTGCGTACCGAAGACCCGCGCGAGGCACTCGCCACGGTATTCGGCAAACCGTACTCGCGAAAAACGCCCTGGCCATGACGGACGCGTATCGCGAGGAATGTCGAATGAACTATCGCGTACCTGCTGGCCACTTTCGCGTCGGTGCGCCATGTTCTGCATGTGCGCCGCGCTCGTGCCTCTTGCGTGCGGTCGCACGCACGCGGCGACGGGTGCGATGGCGTGCCCGAAACTTGCGAACGGCATGACCGATTCGCGCAGCACCGACAGCCACTATCTGGCAGAGGAGACGCAGCGATGGCAACGAAGAAGAAGGCACGCGGTTCGAAGCGGAGCGCGAAGAAGTCCGCGCGGCGCACGGGCGCGAAGAAAAGCGGCGCGTCCTCCAAGCGAGGCGGCGCCAAGCGCGGCGCGGCAAAGCGCGGTGGATCGAAGCGCGGCGCGAAGCGGTCGAGCACGAAGCGATCGAGCGCCAAGCGGTCAAGCGCGAAGCGGTCAGGAGCCAAGCGGTCGAGCACGAAGCGGTCAGGGGCTAGCGCGTCGCGTGGGACGCGCGCCGGCAGCGCCGCCAAGCGCCGAAGCTCCTCGCGAAAGGCGAGCGGCGGCGGCGGGACGCCGCAGTCGTCGGGTGGCGCGTCGCCCATCACCCGGGTGAAGCGCGTCGCGACCGGTGTGGCCGAGCAAGCGCAGAACGCCGTGGCCACGGGGTTCGAGGCGGTGAAGGAGCTGGGCGAGAACATCGTGGATCGCGTCACGAGCTGACACGCGTTGCCTCGCGCGCCGCTCAGTCCGTGCGGCGCGCGAGGAAGCCCAGCACCAGATCCGCCACGGTGTCTTTGCAGTAGTCGACTGTGATCACGTGGCCGCAGCCGGCAACCCAGTATCGCTCCACCGGGGCACGCAGCGGCGCCGTTGCCGTCGCGGCGACCGCCTCTGGGATCCGGTTGTCCTGTCGTGAGTTGACCACCAGCGTCGGCACCGTCACCGCCGCGAGCGCCGCGCGCCCCGCAGCGGCCGTGTCGATCAAGGCGCGCAAGGCGTTGGGTGGAAATACCCCGTACGCGTAGCTCGCGTCCCGGGCCGCCGGATCGTGCACCGACGCCTCGCCGCGGCCTGGCAGATACGGCTGCACCAATCTCCAAGCTGGCGACGTCAGAGCCGCCCACCGCACTGACGGCGGCGGCAGCAGATACGGCGCGAGCAGGAGGAGCGCCTTCACGTCGGCTGCTTCTGCCGCAAGGCGGGCCGCGAGTGCGCCCCCCATCGACAGTCCCGCAACAGCGATCCAGCCGGTACGGCCACGCAGCTCGTCGAGCGCATCTTCGGCCGCCGTCAGATAAGCGGCCGCGCTCACACGACTGAAGGCGAGCGGGCTCCGGCCATGACCCGGAAGCAGCGGCGCCAACACGGAGTAGCCGGCTGCATGCAGACGCTCACCGAGGTAGCGCACCGTCTGCGGGCTGTCCCCCGATCCGTGCAGAAGGAGCACGGCACGACCGTTCGTCCCGGTCAGCGCGAACGACTCCGCGCCCTCCACAATTCCGCCGCGTGTCGCCGGAAACCGCCTCGCATACGCGCGTTGTACCCGGTGCGCCGAGAGCGAATGCCACAGGACGACGACTCCCGCCCCGAGCGGCAGCAGCCAGGTCAGCATCGCGCGCGGATGATCGATCGAGTCAATACCGTCGCAGCGACGGGTCCACTTCGAGGCTCCACCGGTCGATCCCCCCTGACAGATTGCGCACGTGCCCGAAGCCGCGATCGCGGAGCCACGACGCTGCCGCTTCACTGCGGACGCCGTGATGACAGTAGACGACCAACTCCGAATCGGGGTCGAGCGAGTGCACGGCGTGCGGGAGCGAGTTCAGTGGTACGAGCCGAGCGTCCGGCAGACGGGCGATCGCCCATTCGTATGGCTCTCGGACGTCGACGATGGCCGGAGCGGTCCCCCCACGCAGCCGCGCGGCCAGCGCGCGCGGCGTGATCTCGTCGGGTGCTTCGTCGGCCGCGACGCCCACGTCGCCCTCCCCGGCGGGAGGGGCTGACACCCCGCAGAACGCGTCATAGTCGATAAGCGTCGTGATCTCGCCCGTTCCGCAGGCGCGGCATTCTGGATCCCGCGTCAGCTCGATCGTCCTGAAGCGCATCCGAAGCGCATCGACCAGCAGCAACCGCCCGATGAGCGGCTCGCCGATGCCCGCGAGCAGCTTGATCGTCTCGGTTGCCTGGATCATGCCGATCAGCCCGGGCAGCACGCCGAAGACGCCGCCTTCCGAGCAATTCGGCACCAATCCCGGTGGAGGCGGCTCGCGGAACAGGCACCGATAGCACGGCCCGTTCTTCGTTCCGAACACCGACGCCTGGCCCTCGAAGCGGATGACGCTGCCGTACACGTTCGGCTTGTCGAGCAGGACGCAGGCATCGTTGATCAGATAGCGCGATTGGAAGTTGTCCGTGCCGTCCAGAACGACGTCGTAATCGCGCAGCAGCTCGAGCGCATTGCGGCTCGTGAGTCGCGTATGGTAGGCGACGATGTCCACGTGCGGGTTGAGCGCGTGCAGATGATCGCGCGCGGATTCCACCTTCGCACGTCCGACGTCTCGTGTGTCGTGGAGCACCTGGCGCTGAAGGTTGCTGAGCTCCACGGCATCGGCGTCCACGACACCGATCCGCCCCACTCCGGCCGCCGCCAGATACAACGCAGCCGGCGACCCCAGTCCTCCGGCGCCGACCAACAGCACGCTGGACGCCTTCAACCGCCGCTGTCCCTCCTCACCGACGTCGGGAAGAACGAGGTGGCGGTGGTAGCGTTGTAGCTCGTCAGCGGAGAGTTCGGGGTCGCCGGTAATCGACATCGGTCTCGTGGGCAGTGAGGAAATATAGCCCCCGAGCACCTCGGCGGTTCGCGTGCTGGTGTTCGTTCGATGGTGCGGCCATGCGGGTGGCCGACGCCGCTACTGGAGTGCCGGTGTGGCGGCAGGAACGTCGGCGAGTACGGGCACGAGCAGGCTGTCGTCACCGAGGGTGCTGTCCAGGCGTTCGAACAAGCGTGCTGACGGGGTGACGTAGAGTGTGCTCCCCGTGCGTTCGACGAGCCCCTCACCCGTCAGTCGGCCGAGCACGAGTGACACCGACTCGCGCGTCGCGCCCACTAGCTCGCACAGGAGTCGATAGCGCGAGCTGCCCAACTCGATCCGCCCATCGTGCAGGGTGAAGGTATCGTGCGCCACCATTCGCCGGAGCGCGGCGACGAGCCGTTGCTCCACCGAGAGCGTCGTCAGCTCGCGGAGCTTTTCGAGGAGCGCGGTCCGCTCGGCCATTACCTGACCGATCACCGCGAGCGCATTGGTCGGCTGCTCGCGAATGAACGCGCGAAGCTTCGCCGAGCTGAGAAAGAGTGTTTCGGTTTCGTCATCGGCGCGCGCGTCGGTCGCATACACGCCGTTGCGTGACAGCCCCTCCGCGCCGAACGTCTCACCCGGCGTCGCGACCCAGGGAACGAAGCCGCGACCCGCTCGGACTCGACTGCGGAGCACGACGCGTCCGCGCACGACGACGAATATTCCGTCGGCGTTCGTGCCACGCTCGTAGATGAGAAAGCCTGTCGGCCACGCCGCACGAGCGGCGTACCCCTGGAGCGCCGACCGCTCGCTCTCGGAGAGACGCGCGATCGGTGGGCCGCCGCTCGTTCCGTCTCGTTGCACCGGTAACCTCTCGTCCCGCAACGTGTTCGCGCATCGCAATTGGCGCGCCTAGAGATCAGCGCGCGAGCTCAGCCACAAGGCCCCGCGCGGAGCAGCCAGCGTGCTTCAATGACGACGTGCCTACCGTGTCCCATCCAACGCGATTCGCGCGTCCACGAGCGCCCGGGTCGCCGCCTCGAAGCGGCGCGCGAGATCGTCGAGCTCCGTACGCGTCAACACCTCGTCGTTGGCACGAATCGCTTCGTTCACCGATGGCAACGCCATGTTCGCATACCCGTTGTCGACGTCCGCTACGTAGATCAGGTTCCGATACCAGGGGCGCGTGCGAAGTCCCTCGGGACGAGTGAGCGCACGCTCGACGCCGCGAAGCGCGGCGTTCACCGCACCGCGGCGCTCCCGAGGCAGTGCACTATCGGCGAGGGCCCGGTCGCGCGCCGCCGCAAACGCGACGGCTTCGCGCTCCATGTGGCCAATCGCGTCCCGGAGCGCCGACGTCGAGCCACTCCACCGCTTGGTGGTCAGCGATCGATCGATCGCCGGGAGGTAGTGTTGCATCGTCCTCGCGAACTCGACGTAGTCGTAGGGCAGGATCTCCGCGTTTGCGAGGCGCAGTACCATCGCGGCCGCAATGCGCGCCGCAGTCGCATGATAGCGGAAGCCCGGATCACCGAACTTCGACATCCACGCGAAGTCGTCGTACTGCGAGTGATACACTCCGCCTTGGCCGCCGAACCCCCACTCGGCGATCGGCAGCCCGAGATGATTGTAGAACCCGGCGAAGTCGGAGCCGCCTCCGGGATCGCCCATCGACGGCTCCGTCGTGTCGGGCACCGCCCCCGCTCCCGCCGCGGCACGGCGCCATTCCGCGTACACGCTCCCTTTGCCGTCGGGATCGGGCACCTGCCGTGTGACGTCACGCAGCATCGCACGAAGCGACGGTGATCCTCCGCCGCCAAAGCGGGGCCCCTGCGCGGCAACGTCTTGATTGAGATACGCGACACCTCCCTGCAGCAGTCGCAGCGAGTCGTCCTCGACGTACTCCGACGATCCAAGGAGTCCCCATTCCTCGGCGTCCCAGGTGGCGAAGACGATCGTCCGCTTCGGACGATGCCCCGCCCGCACCGCCTCGGCGACTGCTCGCGCCGCCTCGAGCACGCTCACCGTGCCGCTCACGTTGTCAGCCGTGCCAGGACCCCAAGCGTCCCGGTGGCCGCCGACGATCACCAGCTCGTCGGGAAACTCGCTTCCACGCACGATGCCGAACGTGTCGAAGATCGGCTTCGTGCCCCGTGTCGCGCGATCGTCGGCCACCTGAACGCGCGCCTGCACCGGTCCCGACCCCACGTGATACCGGAACGGAAGACCGCCCTGCCACGCCTGCGGAACGTCGTGACCGCGCAGGTCCTTCAGGAGCTCTTCCGCATTGCCGTAGGAGATCGGCACGACCGGGATGCGAGGGATGTCCATCTGATCGACGGGGAGACGCGGCGCACCCGCGACCGCGGCGTAGCCCGGCGTCGCGGGGTCGCCGGCGCCGTTGAACACGCTCCCACGCTGCACGCCATCGCGGTTCCGCATCGGTCCCGACGGGTACACGTCTCCGCGCACGTAGCCGTCGTCTTGTGGGTCGCTGTAGATCAGCAGGGCGATCGCGCCGTGCTTCGCCGCCTCGCGCGCCTTGATCCCGCGGAAGGATCGGCCGTAACGTGCCACCACGATCTTGCCGCGCGCTGAAACACCCATCGAATCCAGTTGCGCGTAGTCTTCGATCAGCCCGTAGTTGGCATAGACGATCTCACCGGAGACATCGCCGGTGCCGCTATACCCGTTCACCGTCGGATACTGCGCGAGCGCTGACGACGGATCACCGGCAACGAGGGGCTCGGCGAGTGGGAGTGCCCTCGGGCGGGGCGTGACGCGCCAGAGATGCACCGCCGTCGGGTACGGCATGAAGACGTCGTAGCGGCGCACTTCGGTCTCGAGTCCCATGGCGCGCATCTGCGCGATCACGTAGTCCCGGGTCGTCGCCTGTGCCGGGCTACCCGCGACGTGCACTTCGGCGGACAGCGTTCGCGAATGCTCGCGCGCACGCGCCGGATCGGGTCGAGCGATCGCGCCCGCTTCGACTGCGCGCTCCGCTGCGGACGCGGCGGGCGAATAGCCTGGCAGCACCCCCTGCGCACCGAGGCCAGTGGCGGAGAGCGGGATCAGCACGCCGGTCGCGCGCAGGATGCGGAGGGTGATGCGTGAGATCATGAGGGCCGGGACAGAAGAGGTTGTGCGCACGGCGGCGCCCGCAATGTGCATCGCGTCGCCGTGCCGTGTGAAGTGGTGCCGTCGTGCGACGTCAGCGCGCCATCGCCTCGCGTACTCCGGTGATCACGAACTGCACGGCGATTGCGGCGAGCAGCAGTCCCATGATCCGCGTCATGACCCGGATTCCCGTTTGCCCCATGCGAACGACGAGCCGCTCACCGACGCGCAGTGTGAGCCAGGCGATGAGCGACGTGAGCAGGATCGATCCGTAGACGGCGACTGTCTGCGGCGCCGTGCGAGCCTGTCCCGCCAGGACCATCACCGTGGAGATCGCGCCCGGTCCTGCGAGCATGGGCATCGCGAGCGGCGTCAGAGCGACGTCCTCTTTGGCGCGTCCTTCGGTGATCTCCGCCGTGCCTTCCTGGGTCGAGCGCGTGCCGTGGAGCATGTCCATCGCCACGAGCCAGAGGATCAATCCGCCGGCGATGCGAAAGGCGGGCAGCGTGATGCCGAACAGGTCGAAGATCGCGCGCCCCACGGCCGCGAACGTGACCAGCAGCACCGTGGCGGCGATACACGCGCGCCACGCCGTCACTCGGCGCTGGGCCGCCGTCTGTCCTTGGGTGATGACCAGGTAGGTGGGCACCACGGCGATCGGATCGACGATGAACAGCACGGATGTGAACGTGACGAGCGCGAACTGCAGATAGCTCTGCACGCTAGTCGTAGTCGCTCATCGCAGCTCGGATGGCGATGCGGAGCCGTCGCTCGCGATCCGGCCCCGGCGGCACCGTCACGGCGAGGACGCCGAACAGCTTGAGCATCTCCCCCTCCACGAACGGTGTCCGGTCCTTGATGCCAAGCGCGTCGAGCGAGCGTTCGGCGAGCGCGCGAAAAAGATCGCGTGTCTCCTCGGACAGCGCGGCGAGCGAGGGCGGTTCGGCCGGAGCGGGTGGCGGGGCGTGTTCACGCCGCCGCTTTGCGGCGTCGAACATCGCCGTCATCGGCGCGAGCATCACGACGAACGACCCGGGCGTGTGCTCCGTGAATCCTTCGATCACGCCCTTGCGGCGCAGCTCGTGAAAGACGCGAATGCCCGCCTCGCGCACCACGGAGACACCATCCGCGCTGTTGTTGCCACGGCCGGTGATCACCAGCACCTCGCCCGACTGCTGGATCTGATGCTGGCGCAGCCAGCGCTCCAGTCGGGTGGCCGCTTCGCTCGCGGTCGGAAGCGTCGCGCGCAGATTGAGCGTTCGCGTCGACCCGAACCGCGCTTCGTCGAAGGCCTGTTGCAGGCCTGCGAAGCCGTGTAGCCGCCGCGGTGCTGCCATGCCGCTAGCGCGGACCCGCCGCTGCGAACGCCGACGTCAGCACGCGCCCGTCGACGCGCTCGGTCGGCAGCACGCCGAGCACGCGTGCCAGGGTCGGAGCCATGTCCACGACCAGTGCGTGCTCATCGAAGCGTGCGGCGCGAAACCACGGACCGTAGAAGATCACCGGCACATGAGCGTCGTCGTCGTATGGCAGGCCATGCTCCGCGATCTTCGCTTCGGCGGCGTACGCTCCCTTCACTGGCGTCACCACGTACTCCACAGGCGTGTCAGGCGGAATCTGATGCACCCAGCGACGCGAGACCGCGTCTCGGACCGTATCGCGGTGCGCCAGGTCCCGCACCCGGTCCACCCGTGCTATTCCGGGCGAGCCGCGCACGAACTCGGCAAATCGAGCGAGAATCGGCTCGGGATCCACCTTCGCCGTCGCGAACGCGGCACGATCGACGGAGACGAGCGGGCCGTCGAACGTGACCGCCGTCGTGTCGACGTGATAGAGGCGCAGCGCCGACCGCAAACCGGCGATGGCCGGGCGCAGGTCGTAGCGCGGTGGCGGAGCCCGTCCCTGCCGCTTGGCGACGAGCTCGGGATATGACGTCACGCCGTGGTCACCCGTCAGCGCGAACACGATCGACGCGGAATCGCGGAGCTTGTACAGCGAGTCGATGAACGCGCCGAGCGACCGATCGAGTCGCAGAATGTTGTCGTGCTGCTCGCGCGAGTCGGGACCGTAGCGATGGCCAATGTAGTCGGTCGCCGAGAGCGAGATGGCCAGGATGTCGGTCGAGGGCCCACGCCCGAGATTCATCGCCTGCAGCCCGCGGAGCGCGACGGCGAGCGTCAGCTCGTCCATCCATGGCGTGGCCAGGAGCTCGAGCGCCGCGGAATCAGCGTTGCTCGAGATCACGTGCGGAAACGTGAAGTTCACCCCGTTGCTCTCGATCGGTTCGCTGTCCGGCTCGGCGTAGTCGCCGGAATCGCGGAGCAGCGTCCATCGGCGTCCGGCATACGTCGAGCCGCGCGCGTTCATGTCGCGCAGCCAGGTGGGCAGCGTGTCGGCGTAATAGCGACTCGTCGTGAACTCGCCGGTGCTCGTCGCGTACCAGAATACCTGCTGCTTGGCACGGCCCAGTGGAAGGATTGCGCCACGGTCCTTGCGTGAGACGGACAGCGCGCGGGCCCGCGGGTCGCGCGTGCGGATCCAGTCCATCAATACCGAGCCGCGGAAGCGGTAGGGTGATGCACCAGGGTCGCGCGAGCTGAGCAGCGGCGACTGAGGATCCTCGACGCCGGCGGTGTTGCGTAGAATCCCGGTCGATCGAGGAAAGCGCCCTGACATCGTCACCGCGTGACCTGGGGCGGTCTCGGTGATGGCATGATCGTGATACGCGTTCGTGAAGAAGGCGCCACGCGTCGCCAGGCGCCTCAATCCGCCCGTGAGCTGCGAGGCCCAGCGGTCGGGATAGTCGGCGCGCATCTGATCGACCGTCAGGAAGACCACGAGCCTCGGCCGCTCGGCGAGGGGTTTCAGATACTGGGCGCGAAGCGCCGCAGGAGCGATGAGCGCGCTGAGAAGAACGAGGAATCGACGCATGGAGAGCGCGGGCGAGAGGGCCAAGGAATGCGCGAGCGCCGACGCGACGCGCTTTGGCCAATCAGCATCCAATTTACACCCGCAACGCCCTATCGGCGCGCCGCGACGAATTCGTGACCGAGTGCGCCGGTTCGACCTATGCGGCGCGTCCCATGGTCTCTGCCGTCAGGTTCTTGGCGAAGCAGATCTCGTTGCAAGCGAAACGGCGCGCGCAGCCGAGGCAGTCGCGCCGGATCTTCTCGGGATAGCGGGCACGGTCGACACGCTGGTAGCCCACCGCGGAGAAGAACTCCGGCTGCAGCGTGAGCGCAAAGACATCATAGATCCCCCGCTTGCGCGCAAGCGCTTCCACCGCATTCACGACGGCGCGGCCGAGTCCTTTGCCATGGGCATCCTTCGACACCGCGACCGCCGCGACCTCGGCCACGCTCGGTGAGTACTCCTTGAGCGAGGCGCACGCGAGCAGTGCGCCCGATCCGTCCTGCACGACGACGTAATCGTCGATGGCGAGGGCGATCATCTCAGGCGTCCGCGTGAGCATCTGCCCTTCGTTCGCGAACATGTTGTTCAGCCGCGAGATGGCTGCCGCATCCTGCGGACGGGCACGGCGCACGAGGAAGTCGGGCGTCATCACAGCACCTCCTCGAGGATCTGCAGCCCCCGTGACAGCTCCTCTTGCGTGGCCACGAGCGGAGGCAGGAGCCGCACCGTGTAATCGCCCGCCGAGGTGACGATGAGGCCGTGGTCGAGCGCTTCGCTCACCACGTGCGCGGCGGTGCCCATGACGTCCACACCCCACATGAAGCCTGCACCGCGCACCTGACGGATGCGGCCCGTGCGGCGTGCGATCTCACCCAGCTGCTTGCCGAGCCATTCACCGGTTTCGCGGACGTGCGCCAGCAGTGCAGGATCCGACAGCCGCTCGAGCACGTACAGCGCCACCGATGCCACGAACGGTCCGCCGCCGAAGGTCGTACCGTGATCGCCCGGCTTCACCGCATTCGCGATCTCCTGCGTCATCAGGACGGCGCCCATCGGGAGGCCCCCCGCCATGGGCTTCGCCAATGTCACCATGTCGGGCTCGATCTTCGCCTGCTCGTACGCGAACAGCGTCCCCGTCCGTCCCAGCCCGCATTGGATCTCATCCAGGATCAGCGCGACGCGGCGCGCCGCCGTCAACGCACGCAGCTCTCGCAGAAAGCCGTGATCGAGTACGCGAACGCCGCCCTCGCCCTGCACCGGCTCGACGATCAGTGCAGCGACCGTGTCCTCGTTCAGCGCGGCGTCGAGATCGGTGAGGTCGCGTTCGGAGATCGACACGCCGGCAGCCAGCGGGCGGAATGGTAGCCGATACGCAGGACGATCGGTTGCCGCGAGCGACGCGAATAGGCGTCCGTGAAAGGCACCACGGAGCGCGATGATCTCGTGCTTCGCGTCGCCCTGCGTTCGTGCCCAGCGTCGAGCGAACTTGAATGCGCCTTCGTTTGCCTCGGCGCCCGAGTTGCAGAAGAACACCCTATCGGCGAACGACCGCGCGACGAGGGCGGCCGCGAGGCGCTCGCCGGGTGCGGTGCTGTAGAGGTTCGACGTATGCACCAGCCCGTCCGCGGCGGTGTGCAGCGCGGCCTTGAGACCCGCGTCATCGTAGCCGAGCGAGTTCACCGCGATCCCGCTCACGAAATCGAGATAGCTGCGACCTTCGGCATCGTACAGGTAGACGCCACGACCACGGACGAACTCGACGGGCGCACGCTTATAGGTCGCCAGAATCGAGCTCTCCAACGGCGCCGCGACCCGGGCGGTCGCCGGTCGCGTGTCGGGCGCGGCGTGCGTGAGTCCCTCACTCCCCGAGTTCAACGTCGATGCCGTCATGCGCACAATCTCCCCGCTCGCGTCAGTACCGTCCCGCGATCCGCTGCCTCGATCGCGGCAATGTCGGAGATCCGCACTCGTGAGACACCCCCGTCGAGCGCGACGAGTGCGGCTTCGAGCTTGGCTCCCATCCCTCCTGTTGCCGTACCGTCCTCGATGAGCCGCTGCGCCGACGCCGCGTCGAGCTCCGAGAGCGCCACCCCATTGTCCAGCACCCCCGCCACGTCGGAAACGAGCAGGAGCTCCGCTGCCGCGATCGCGACTGCGATCGCGGCAGCGGCGTCGTCCCCGTTCACGTTGAGCGTTGGTCCGACACT
Organism: Gemmatimonadaceae bacterium; assembly: GCA_036488775.1. GTDB lineage: Bacteria > Gemmatimonadota > Gemmatimonadetes > Gemmatimonadales > Gemmatimonadaceae > AG11. The sequence goes on from DASXHF010000089.1 coordinate 25,255, forward strand.
CGGATCATCACTCCGCGCCACCGGAGAGACGACCGGCAGGTAGCCCGCCCGCAGCAGGGTGCGCAGCAACGAGACGTTCACTCCACTCGGCGCTCCGACGTACCCAAGGCGCGCCCGATCGACCGGCCGTGCGCGGAGCAGCGCCCCGTCTTCACCCGACAAGCCGACCGCCGGAACGCCGGCGTCGTTCAGGGCGGCGACGAGGCGCTTGTTGGCCGAGCCCGAGAGCGCCATGCGGACGATCGCGAGGTCCGTCGCGCTCGTCACTCGCCGACCTCCGTTGAATTCGGCGACGACGCCATGCAGGCGCTGCAACAGGCTCACCTCGTCGCCGCCTCCATGCACGACGATGACGGAGCCCGGCGCGCCGGCGTGCGCCGCGGCCAACGCGACTGGAAGCGCGGGGTCGAGCTGGGCCCGCCCGCCGACTTTGACGACGCGCATCATGCCGGGAGTCCGATGCACTCGTCGAATCCGCTCATGAGGTTGGCATTCTGCACCGCCTGCCCCGCCGCGCCTTTCACGAGATTGTCCAGCGCAGACGTTACGATCGCCGTGGGACGGCGTGTGCCGGTAGCCATGACGGCCGAGACGCGCACCACGTTGCGACGCAGGACGTCGCGCAGCGCCGGCTGGTCCTGGGTGACCTCGACGAATGGCTCCGACCCGTACGCCTCGCGATAGGGCTGCAGCGGATCCGCGACGAACTCGGTGAGTGGAATGGTCAGGGTGGTCAGAATGCCGCGCGCCACGGGCAGCAGATGTGGCGTGAACAAAATCTCAGCACCGGATCCAAGCGCATTGATCGTGGCGCGCATCTCCGCGACGTGCCGGTGTGTATTGCCGACCCCGTAGGCGCGGAAGTCGTCCGCGACCTCCGCGAAGAGAAGTTCGCGCTTCGGTGAGTTGCCGGCGCCGCTCACGCCGCTCGCGGAGTTGGCGATGATCGTCGCATCGTCGGCGACGAGGCCGGCCGCCACCAGCGGCGCGACTGCCAGCAGGACGGAGGTCGGATAACATCCCGGATTGGCGACGACATCGGCGCTGCGAATGGCGCACCGGGTCGCGTCACCAAGCTCGGGCATCCCGTACGCAGCGCGCAGCGTACCCCCGTTTCCAGGCCGCAAGTCACTCGAGAGATCGACGACCTTGCACCCCGCATCGCGAGCGCGGGCGACCCATGCCGCCGAGGTGCCATGCGGAAGCGCACAGAAGACGATTGAGGCCTCGCCAAGCGGCGCGTTATCCGACGCCATGAACGTGATGTCGCTCGTGCCGACGCGCAGCCGTTCACCGCGCTGCTCGTTCGCCGTAGCGAACGCGAGCGCAAAACCGGGGTGCCGTGCGATGAGTCCACAGAGCTCGCGACCGGCATAGCCGCTCGCGCCAAGGACGCCAACAGGAATCCTATTCACGCATAATGCATAATCATACATTCGACCGAACGCAATGCGCTCCTTCCACGTTTTACCGGACTGTGATAGACTGGGCCATCCCGGGGAGACCTGATGACCAAGAAGCGGGTGCGCCAAGCAGCGATCGTGGACCTCGTCGCCGATCACGTCGTCGGCAGTCAGGAGGAGCTGCGTCAGCTGCTCCTGGCACGCGGGATGGATGTCACTCAGGCGACACTATCGCGCGACCTGCGTGACCTCGGGTTGGCACGCATCCCAACGGAAGACGGCGGGCGATATGTGCTCCCGGAATCGCTCGCGGCCGATGAAGGCAAGCCGTTGTTGGGGAATCTCTTGCCTCAACTCTTCACGAGCCTGGATGGCGTTGGAGAGCTCATCGTGCTGCACACCATCCGGAGTGGTGCCCAGCCGATCGCCGAGGCCATCGACCAAGAAGGATTCGACGAGGTGCTCGGCACCATCGCCGGCGATGACACCATTCTCATCATTACGCGCTCAACGGCCGCACGAGAAACCCTCACCGCCCAGCTCCTGTCCCTGGCCGCTCGCGCCTGAGCCCGATCCAGGCCCGAGCCTGGCCGACCGATGGCTTGACGGCCCATGAGCCCATGACTAAATATGCAGTACGTTTGCATATTCTTATTCCGGAGCACTCATGCCTCAGACCGTCGTCCTCGCCTATTCTGGCGGCCTCGACACTTCGATCATCGTCCCTTGGCTGCGCGAGCAGTACGACGCCCGCGTGATTTGCGTCGCTGCCGACATTGGCCAGGACGCCGACGAGCTGCGCGGCGTCCGCGAGAAGGCGTTGGCGTCCGGGGCCGAGGAATGCTACGTCGAGGATCTGCGGGAGGAGTTTGTCCGCGATTTCATCTTCCCGACGCTGCGCGCCGGCGCGGTCTATAATCGGAAGTATCTGCTGGGCACGTCGATGGCCCGTCCGCTCATCGCCCGCCGGCAGGTCGAGGTCGCGCGCCGCGTCGGCGCCGATGCGCTCGCCCACGGCTGCACCGGCAAGGGCAACGATCAGGTCCGGTTCGAGCTCACCTACGCCGCGTTCGCGCCGGACCTTCCGGTGATCGCACCGTGGCGTGAATGGAACATCCGCAGTCGCGAAGACGCGATCGACTACGCCGCCGCACGCGGGATCAAGATCGCAGCGACCCGGGAGAAGATCTATTCGCGCGACGCGAACCTCTGGCACCTCTCGCACGAGGGGGGAAATCTCGAGGATCCCAACTCGGCGCCGAAGTCCGACATGTTCATGCTCACCGCGGATCCGCGGCATGCGCCCGATGCGCCCGAGGCGGTCGTCATCGGGTTCGAACATGGCACGCCGGTATCGGTAAACGGCAAGGTGCTCGGTCCCGTCGCGCTCGTGGCGACGCTCAACGCGATCGCAGGTCGTCATGGTGTGGGACGCATCGATCTCGTGGAAGACCGAATGGTCGGCATGAAGTCACGCGGTGTGTACGAGACGCCGGGTGGCACGCTGCTCTACGCCGCGCACTCGGAGCTCGAGCAGCTGGTGTTGGATCGGAAGACGCTCGCCGCGAAGGATCTCATCGCGCCACGCTACGCGGATCTCGTCTATGAAGGGCGCTGGTGGACCACGGAACGCGAGGCGTACGACGCCTTCGTGAACGTGACGCAGACACGCATCACCGGCACGGTCACCCTGGAGTGCTACAAGGGTGCCGTCACGGTCGTCGGACGGACCAGCGAACACGCACTGTACGACGAGCGCTTCGTGACGTTCGGCGAGGACGACGTGTACCAGCAAAGCGATGCCGCCGGCTTTATTCGGCTGTTCGCGTTGCCCGCCCGTGTACGCGCGATCAAGGATCGCGAACTGGCCGCCGCCGCTGAGGCGGACATCCCGGCACGACCGCAACCGGCGACCGTGCTCGCCGCTGTCTGACCACGAGGAGGAGATGCGACCGATGACCGCGATCGAACTGTCGGCGGATGCGCCTGAAGGCGCGGCTCCTCGCAAGTCCCACAAGTTGTGGGGTGGGCGGTTCGGCGGCGGTCCGACGCCCGAGTTCGACGCGCTCAATAATTCCATCGGCGTCGATGTCCGGCTCTGGCCTTACGACATCCGCCTTTCGAAGGCCTGGGCGGTGGCGCTCTGGGGCGCGAACGTGCTGACGCTCGAGGAGAGCAAGTCGATCGAGCAGGGCCTCGACGCGGTCGCGGCGAGGTTGGCCGCTGGCGAGGCCCCGCTCGCCTCGGATGAGGACGTGCATACCTTGATCGATCGATTGCTCCACGATGAGATCGGCGACGTCGCTTCCAAGCTGCACACCGGCCGCAGCCGCAACGATCAGGTGGCCACTGCAGCTCGGCTGTGGACGATGGATGTCTGCCAGCGGCTCGACGGGGCGGTTCGCGCGCTGCAGGCGGTGATTTACGAGCACGCCGAATCGCTGCAGTCGGCCGTGATGCCATCCTACACGCACATGCAGCGCGCCATCCCGATTTCGGCCGCACATTGGATGCTGGCGCATTTCTGGCCGCTCGAGCGGGATCGCGCGCGCCTCAAGGCTGCGTTGAAGTCAGCCGCCGTGCTCCCGCTGGGCTCGGGTGCGGTGGCTGGATGCGCGTATCCCATCTCGCGGGTTCTGCTGCAGGGTACGCTCGGCTTCGATGCGATCTCGCCGAATTCCATCGATGCGGTCAGCGATCGCGACTTCGTCGCCGAAGTTCTCTTTGCGTCGACGATGATCGGAACGCACCTCTCTCGCCTCGGCGAGGACCTGATCCTCTACGGCTCGAGCGAGTTCGGCTTCGTGCAGTTCGGTGAAGGCTATACCAGCGGCTCCAGCATGATGCCGCAGAAGCGAAATCCCGACGCGCTGGAGCTCGCGCGCGGTTCGGCGGCTCGCATGCTCGGCAATCTCACGACGCTCATCGCCACGCTGAAGGGACTGCCCTCCAGCTACAACAAGGACCTTCAGGAGGACAAGCGCGCGCTGTTCGATTCCACGGACACGCTGCTCCTGGTCCTTCCCGCCGTTGCGGGCGCGCTGGCCGAGTGCTCGTTCCGCCCCGAACGGATGCGGGCGGCTGTCTCGAGCACGATGATGGCCACCGATCTCGCCGATTATCTGGTGCGGAAGGGTGCCACCTTTCGGGAGGCGCACGGCGCCGTCGGAGCGTTGGTGCGCGAAAGCGAGCAACGCGGCGTCGAGCTGCAGCAGCTTCCGCCCGAGTCGTTCGCCGCTGCACACCACGCCTTCGGCGACGACGTGCTCGCCGCGCTCGATCCGGCGTGCTCGTTGCTCCAGCGCGAGGTCGAAGGCGGAACAGGCCCCGCCGCGGTCCGCGCACAGCTCGACGCGGCGCGGACCGCGCTGCTGCCACCGCCCACACCTCGATCGTCGAACGTCGTCTGAGAGCCGCGCGGCGCTAGAACGCGGTGTCGGGTGGCTCGGCGTCGCCGTCGTGAGGACGCGCTGACCCCGAAGATCGTCCTTCATCCCCGCGCCGCTCGTCTGGCGTCGTCGTGCGTTGGAGTGGCTCCCGCACGACGTACGGCCCCTCCGACGGAAGCGCCTCCACGGCGGTCGGCGTGAGCTGGCACAACACCTCGCGCATCCGTGCGTCGTGCGTCGAGTATCCAGGGCGCGTTCCCGCGAAGGGGGCGTCGAGCAACTGGAGGCCACGAATGTCGCTCAACAGGTAGTTGCGCCAGCCGCCCGCCGGATCGGAGCGACTGTAGCCGGCTCTCAGCCAGCCGCTGAGCATGGGATGGCCGGCGCTGTTGATGCCCACACGGTGCGGCTCGACGACGCGGATCAGATCGCCGTACTCGAACATGATGAGCGACCGGCGCGTGATCGCCGTGCAAAGCTGCTGATTCATGTCCGTCTCGTGCATCCTCACACCATTGGAGGTCTCGACAAACGCCGTGCGAGAACTGGACCGCCGCGCGCGAATAGACGCGTGACGGCGGTCGAGGCACCGCCCGGACGGCACCTCGACCCCGTCACCCCTGAAGAATGCCCGGACACGACCGGTGACGGGCGTGACTCACGCGCCGTGACGCGAAGCAGGCTCAGTGATGTGCAAACAGCTTCGTCGACCCGTCTGCTGCGAAGGCGATGACGTCGTAGCGATCGACGCGTCCTCCGTTTTCCATCCCAGGCGATCCCACCGGCATTTGTGGCACGGCGAGCCCGACGATTCCCTTCGGCGCCGTGAGGATCAGACGCCGAAGATCGCCGGCCGGCACGTGTCCTTCGATCACGTATCGATCTGCGGTCGCGGTGTGACACGAGCGAAGAGCCACCGGAACACCAAGGCTTTCCTTCAGCGCATCCATGTCGGTGCGATCTTGCACAGCCGGTCGAAGACCGGCGGCACGAAGATGATCCACCCACTTCGTGCAGCATCCGCAGCTCGGATCCTTGTACACCATGAGCCTGATCGGTGCCGTGCTCTCACGCGCTGGCCGAAGCGCGCCAACGATCAGCGCCGCGAACATGCCCTGCGTCAGCGACGCGAGCCAGTCGCGTCGGGTGATGCTTCGGTCGTGCCTCTTCTCCTCGCGACTCATGCACCGTCCCTCATGCTCGCCCATCGTCATGGACGCTGGTGATACCCGTTGCGACCGCGCCAACGTTACCCCGGTGCACGGCGGCCGCAAGACGGCCATGCAGGCGCGGCGCACTCACGGTGCGTCAGGCTCGACCGTCGCGCGGCAGGCCACACACACCGGTTCGGCCCCGAGGTCAGTCAGCAAGCGACGTAGCCACGTGCCGTGCAGATGACGATAGCACAGGATTCGCCGGCAGCGCATGCAGACGCCGCCCTTGATCAGATCGACCCGACCGCCGCATCGATCGCAATCGGTGGTGACTTGCGTACTGCGAAAGATCTCGAACTTCGCCATCCCGGTGTCGCGCCTCGCTTCGGTCGCGTGGTAATGTGGCTCGGTGCCGGCTCGGCGTGAAGCGTCGCTAGATTTTGGGACGATGGCTGATCCCGCCGAGCCCGTCCTTCCGATTGAGGAGGCGCTGCCCGCGCTGCGGGCGGCGCTTGCACGACGGTCAGCCGTGGTGCTGCACGCACCGCCGGGTGCGGGGAAGACGACGCGCGTGCCCCTCGCGCTGCTTGGGGAGGAGTGGTTGGGCGGCAACCGAATCATCATGCTCGAACCACGGCGCCTCGCAGCCCGCGCCGCGGCGCGGCGCATGGCCGAGATGGTTGGCGAAGCGGTCGGCGGCACGGTGGGATTTCGCGTGCGCGGAGATACCCGTGTGTCGGCACGGACGCGCGTCGAGGTCGTCACGGAGGGCGTGCTGACGCGAATGCTACACACCGATCCCACGCTCGACGGTGTGGGGTTGGTGGTGTTCGACGAGTTCCACGAGCGCAGTCTGCAAGGTGACATCGGTCTCGCGCTCGCGCTCCAGACGCAGGAGCTGCTTCGCCCCGACTTGCGGCTCATCGTCATGTCCGCGACGCTCGATGGCACCGCGGTCTCGGCGCTTCTCGACAGCGCTCCGGTCGTCACGGGTACGGGGCGAAGCTATCCTGTCGTGGTGCGGCACCTCGCGCGGCGCGAGGGTCAGCGCGTCGAGGCAGCAGTGGCCGCGGCGGTACGCGTGGCGCTCGAGCGGGACGACGGCAGCGTGCTCGCCTTCTTGCCGGGAGCCAGTGAGATCAGGCGTACCGCCGAGTTGCTGGCCGGCGGCGCGTCCCCCGCCCTTCCCCGCGACGTCCGCGTCCTGCCGCTCTATGGAGATCTCCCGGCCGGCGCGCAGGATGCAGCGATTCGGCCCGCCGCCTTCGGCGAACGCAAGGTGGTGCTCGCGACATCGATCGCCGAGACCAGTCTCACCATCGATGGGATACGCACCGTCATCGATGGCGGCGTGGCTCGGGTTCCGAGGTTCGCACCGCGTACGGGCATGACCCGTCTCGAAACCGTTCGCGTGTCGCGGGCATCGGCGGATCAGCGGTGCGGACGCGCTGGACGAACCGCGCCTGGCGTCTGCTATCGACTCTGGGCCGCAGAGGAGCATTCGCATCTGCTCGAGCGGTCTACTCCGGAGATTCTCGACGCGGATCTTGCGCCGCTTGCGCTCGACCTTGCACAGGCAGGAGTGCGAGACCCGGCCTCGTTGCGCTGGCTGGATCGGCCGCCGGGGGCGGCGCTTGGCCAGGCGCGCGAGCTCCTCCGGCAGCTCGACGCGCTCGACGCGGAGGATCGGATTACGCCTCACGGAGAGCGGATGGCGACACTTGGCCTGCATCCGCGGCTCGCGCACATGGTGTTGCGAGCGCGCGAGCTCGGCCACGGTGCTACAGGATCTGTCATCGCCGCTTTGCTGGAGGAGCGCGATGTCCTGCGTCGCGACTCCATGACACGCGAGGCGGACGTTCGGCATCGTGTGTCCTACATCGTCGACCGATCGAGCGACGGGCCGATGATCGATCGCGACGCCGTTCGCCGCGTGCGCGAGCACAGCCGGCGGCTCCGTTCGTTGCTGGATATCGACTCGGACGAGCGGGTGGATCCGGAGGACGCGGGCTGGATTCTCGCACTCGCGTATCCCGATCGCGTCGCCCAGCGCCGTGGCGCCGGCGGCAGCCGATTTCTGTTGCGGAACGGGCTTGGTGCAGCGCTGCCCGAGGGAAGCTCGCTTATCGGCGCTTCCTTTTTGACCGTTGCCGAGATCGATGGGCGAGTGCCGGAGTCCCGAATTTTCCTTGCGGCGCCATTAGAGCGTGCCGATGTAGAGCGGCTCTTCGCCGATCAGATCAGCGCCGACGACCTGGTGGAGTGGGATCCGGGTGCGGGAGCGGTAATGGCCGTGCGACGCGAGCGCCTGGGTGCGATCGTTCTGCGCGAAATGCCGGCACGGACGGCCGGTGATGAGGTGGTTGCGCGTACCCTGCTGTCGGCGCTCCGCCGCGGTGATGATCTCGCCCTGAGCTGGAACGACGACGCCCGCCAATTACGGGAGCGTCTCGCGTTTCTCCACGCGCTCGATCCGTCTTGGCCGGATGTGAGTGACGCCGCGCTGGAAGGGTCGATGGAGCGCTGGCTGCTCCCGCACCTGATCGGCCTGCGTCGGCGCACCGAGGTGCAGGCACTCGATCCTGGTGCGATGCTGGTGCACGTACTGGACTGGCGACAGCGTCGGGCCCTCGACGAGCTCGCCCCGACGCATCTCGTCGTCCCCACCGGCTCCCGCATTCGGGTCGACTACGCGAATCCACATACGCCCGTCCTGGCGGTTCGTCTGCAGGAATTGTTCGGTCTCGCGCACACTCCGCGCATCGGTGGGGGTCTAGTACCGGTGACGCTGCATCTGCTGTCCCCGGCGCGACGACCGGTGCAGGTGACGCAAGACCTCGCGGGGTTCTGGCGCAGCTCGTATTTCGACGTACGCAAGGAGCTGCGGGGTCGGTATCCGAAGCACGAGTGGCCGGAGGATCCGCTCACCGCGACGGCAACGCGGCACCCGAAGCGTCGCACCGGTACGCCCAAGAAGGATGGGAGATGAAAAAGCAGGGCGGATTCCTCGTCCGCCCTGCCTGAACTCGCCGTATCGAGTGGAGCCGCGGCGTCAGAACTGGATGCCGAAAGTGATCGGAATGAATTGAGAATTTGTGAAATCGGCCTTATCTCCCAGCATCACGTGGTAACGCGCCTCCAGGAAGGTGCTAATTCCGCCGAGCGGGAAGCGCAGTCCGCCACCGACGTTCACGCCCGCCTTGGTGTTGTCGCTCGAAGCCGTCGTCGTGCCGGAGAGTGTAGTGAAGGTGGTCGATCCATGAAAGTTGTAGATGCCGAGGCCACCGATCAGATAGGGCGCCGCTGACGTGGGACCGAGGTTCAGAATTGCATTCGCGGTGCCCGAGATGATCCGGGCCGTCCCGCCACCGAAGAAGCCACCGCTCTTCCCGTCGAAGCTGTTGTAGCCTAGTTCAACGCGGGCCCCGACCGGTACGATCGGCGCTCCGACGTTGAGACCAAGGTTGAGGTTGTACCCGGAGTTGACCTGGTCGGATAGATCGCTCACGGGCATCGACAGCCCGCCGGAAACGAAGATCGAGGTACTGACCTGCGCACGAAGCGCAGCCGGAGCGAACACGAAAGTGCCCGCAACGAGCGCGGCAAGGAGCCGACGAGTCATCATGCCCTCCAAGAGGTAATTGAGACGCGGAGTGCCAGTTCGAAAGGCATGCCATCCCGGAACACCCTTCTGCCCGTGACGATCAATAACTGGGGCTGGGCACTGAGGACCGACGCGGAGCCGCTCCGGCTTATTGCGTCGATGATTGACACCCTGTTATTCCTAATTAAATAGGAGCGTATACCTTAGGGGATGTCGCATTGATAATAATAAAAGAGGAATATTTGACATGCCATCCTATGACGTTGTCATCGCTTCACTTGCGATCGACGCACCGCAGAAATGGATCGACAACCTCCTCTCCCAGCACTTCGTGCCGGAGGTGGTCATGGAGAAGCGCGGCGTCGCACGGAAGATCTCCTACGGCGCGGTCGTCCGGCTGGCGCTCGCTCGGGAGCTTCACGTCATCCTCGGCATGAGCGTGCGCGAGGCACTCGGACTCGCCGAGTCACTCCTCGAGCCGTCGGGCGGCGGTGTCCACGTCCGAGGCCATCTGCGTGTCACAGTCGATCGCTCCGGTCTCGAGCGAGCGCTGAACGAGCGACTGCGGGAAGCGCTGGAGTCCGCGCCAACGCCCAGACGTGGACGACCGCCGCAACGTCAGCGCTCGTCGATCGGGATCCCGCCGCTGAAGGCAGAATGAAGACGGGGCGAGGCATCGATCGACGCCTCGCCCCGCTGACCGCGACTACTGTCCTGGCTCAGACTTTCGTGACGTTCTCCGCCGCCGGGCCCTTCGCGCCCTGCACGATGTCGAACTGCACTGCATCACCCTCGGCGAGTGACTTGAAGCCGTTGCCCTGAATCGCGCTGTAATGCACGAAGCAGTCTTTCTCGCCGCTGTCGGGCGTGATGAAACCGAACCCCTTCGCGTCGTTGAACCACTTCACCTTGCCGGTCGTACGCATGTACCACTCCTGAGGTAACTGATTGTCGAGGGAGCGGAACACGCCGTACCCTGACAATACCCTGACCGCGGGCGCACCATTGTCCCGCCGTAACGATTCGCCGTGACCCCCATCCCCGAGGGTCTCGGCAGGCGCTAACGTAGCAACGCCAAAAAGATCGGTCAATAGTCGGGTCCGGACCCCACCCCCGCCGACCGGTACCCCGCAGCGCATTCCGCGACGTCCCGGCGTTCCCTCAGGGGACCGCTTTGGCCGCCGTGACGTAGTATTCGGTGTCGCCGAAACAGCTCCCCGGCACCCCACGATGCTGCTCGTACGTGAGCGCCACCCGTGAGCCCATGAGCCGCGTGATCACATTGGCCACGCTGTCGTCCCGCACCGTGAAGGCGAATCGCTCCTGTGCCGCGCCGGGCATGTTCACCATCGCGATCTCTCCTTCCCAGGTCTTACACAGCCAACCTTTGTGCGAGAATTTTTGGACGAACCCAGCGCGTTCGCCGCTCGAGTACGTCCAGTGCAACGTGATCGCCGCCCAGGCCGCGTACACCAGCAGTGGGAGGAGGATCACGAACACCCCCAATGCCTTTAGCTTCCAGCGGCGCCGGCGAGGCGGTCGGCCGAGAGGTGGGGTCGGCCGCTCCGGATCGGGTCGGAGATCATCGCGCGCCCCAGGATCCCGCGACTGCTCGTCGTCCATGCTGCAGCTCCTCGCAATTGGGTGGGACTGAATCGGCCGGCAGAAGTTACGCCATGTCGCATTCGCCGCACGAGGGGACAGCCCCTTAGATTTCACCAGTCGCCCTTCCGCATCGCCGTGCCCTTCGCCTCTCGAAGACAGACCGTCACTGCTCACGTCGGCGCCGTTCCCGTGGGATCGGCACATCCGATCGTCGTGCAGTCGATGACGAACACCGATACCGCCGACGCCGCCGCGACGGCCGACCAAGTCGCCGCGCTTGCCGCCGCGGGCTCGGAGCTCGTGCGCATCACGGTGAACAACGAGGCGGCCGCCGCGGCTGTCCCCGAAATCGCCGCGCGCCTGGGTGACCTTGGCGTTGCGGTCCCGATCGTCGGCGACTTTCACTACAACGGACACCTGCTGCTCGCGAAGTATCCCGACTGCGCTCGCTCGCTCGCCAAATACCGGATCAATCCCGGGAATGTCGGCGGCAAGCGTCGCGACGAGAACTTCCGCACCATCGTGCAGATCGCGGTCGATCACGGCAAACCGGTACGCATCGGCGTCAACTGGGGCTCGCTCGACCAGGATCTCCTCACGCAGATGATGGACGAGAATGCACGTCAGGGTGCGCCGCGCTCAGCCAAGGACGTCTACATCGAGGCGATGCTGGCGTCCGCGCTGCGCTCCGCCGAGCTGGCGGAGGAAGTGGGGCTGGGCCACGACCGAATTCTGATTTCGGCGAAGGTCTCGCAGGTGGCCGATCTCGCGGAGGTCTACCAGCGTCTGGCCGCCCGATGTGACTATCCGCTGCACCTCGGGCTCACCGAGGCCGGCATGGGAATGAAGGGGCAGGTGGCCAGCGCGGCGGCACTCTCGATCCTACTGGCCCAGGGAATCGGGGACACGATCCGGGTGTCGTTGACTCCGAAGCCGGGTGCCGACCGCTCCGAGGAGGTGCGGGTCGCACAGCAGGTTCTACAATCCCTGGGTCTGCGCAGCTTCACGCCCCAGGTGACAGCGTGCCCGGGATGCGGGCGCACGACGTCCACCTTCTTTCAGCATATGGCGGAGGACATTCAGACCTATCTCCGCGAACAGATGCCCGTGTGGCGGCAATCGCACCCCGGAGTGGAGCGCATGAACGTCGCCGTGATGGGATGCGTGGTGAACGGTCCCGGCGAGTCCAAGCACGCCAACCTTGGGATCTCGCTCCCGGGGACGTTCGAAGAGCCGAAGGCGCCTGTTTACATGGACGGCAAGCTCTACACGACCCTCAAGGGCGACGGCATCGTCCAGGAGTTCCTTGGCATTCTCGAGGACTATGTCGGGCGCACCTACCCGACCCAGGCGGAGCCACGGTCAGAACCGTTGGTCACGACCGCGAAATAGGAACACGGCAACTGATACTGGGCAGTTGCGGTAGGTCGACGCTAGCGCGCGGCCGCCGCACCTGTGTGCGTCGCCGAGCCCCATCGTTCGAGTGCCTCGGCCACATCTCGCAGCTCTGACATGATCGGAGCATCGAAGCCAAGTTCGCGCAGTCGATCGTAGACGCGCCGATACCAACGGACGGTGCCAAGACGACCGGCGCTGAACCGCGACCAGACGGTGTCGGGATCGATCGTCCGGTTCAGGTCGGCGAGGATCGAGCTACCGTTGTGGATTTTGTCGGCCGCGCACACCCATCGCGCATCGTCGGAAGCGCCGGCGAGGCGGGCGAGGTAGTCGTCCTTCCGCTCTTCGCTCGATAGCTCGATTCCCTCGTCGTCGACGTGCCGGTGCGTCACGGCGAGCACGGTGTCGAGCACGTCAGGGCCGAACTTGTCTCCGATCCGCTGCTCCAGCATGCCCCGTGTGTAGCCGTCCTGGACGCAATCCTCGATCACATCATGCAGGATGCCGGCGACGACCGTCGCTTCGTCCTGATCATATCGGGTCAGAATGACGGCGACGTTGGCGGGATGCGTGAGATAAGGGAGGCGAGTCCCCTTGCGGACCTGTCGGTCGTGATGCTTCGCGGCGAACGCGAAAGCATGGTTGATCCGATCGGAATAACCGCGGGCGCTCATGACGTCACAGGATGCGACGGAAATCGGACTGGCCGTAGAGACACAATGAGGAACATACCGTGGACACCGATGATCCGCAGGCGTTCCCCTGCGACCGATTTATGAGGTCGTGCACGCTCGACCCATTCGTCGACTCATGCGAGGCTCCTGCAAAGACGTCGACGTGACAACGGCAACTCGAGCAACGATTCAGGTCGCCACCCGGGAGTATCGGCATCAGCGTGAGATCTGCTTTGCGAGCATGAGCTCCAGAAGGAGAAGCGCGCACCCCTGAACGACGACGCCGATGCCGGCCCCAACGACGCCGAGCCGCCGCGCGAGCTTCCAGCCGGCGACGGCGAGCACCAGTCCACTGAACACGCAGCCCGCCGCGAGTCCGACGTTGAGCCAGAGGAGGCGATCGAGCTTCGTTGCGGCGAACAGGTCGCGAAGTGCGAGCTTCTGGTAACTCAGAAGCGCCGTTCCGAGCTCGACAGCACCCCAAGCAGCCGTTTGAATGGCGAAATTGACCAGCAGCGGGGAACGGCGACCGGGGCCCAGCCACGCGACGAGCGCGGTTCCGGCGAGCAGGCTCGCGGCCGCCCACGCCATCAAGCTGAGGAGATGCGCCCGCTCCGCGGCGAACAGGGTGTCGGCCCACATCGACATCGGCGAATGCTAACCGGGCACAGGCGTCCTAGGCAGTCGGGGCTTCCCGGACGACAGGAGAAGATCGCGGTGGTCCGAAAATCCGTCGTCCCATGTTGCCATGCCACTTCCGGTGGGCGATCCATTACTCGAAGGCGGGCGATTCCGACTCTCTGTAGGGGCAACGCTCCCGTGACCGACATCGACGGACAGCACATCGTGCAGGCAGCAGACGAGTTCGCGCGGTGGTCAGCCGCTGCCGACGCCATACGGGCTACGCCGAAACGCCTCGAGAAGTTGGCCGTGCTCGAAACCTACCTGCCATCGCTCGACGACGGGTCACTCGAGATCGCGGCGCACTTCTTCTCGGGAATCGTATTCCCGCGGCACGATCAGCGCACGACGCAAGTCGGCAGCTCGATTCTGTGGAGTGCGCTCGCCGAGCTGACCGGTGCCGATGACGAAGCCCTGTCGGAGGCCTACACGCGGCACGGCGATGTCGGGGACATGGTCGGCGACGTGTTGGCCTCGCACCCGTCGCGACACCAAAGCCTGCGCTGGATGGCGGACCAATTCGGGGCGCTCGCGGCTGCAGGAGGCACGGGAGCCCGGCGCATCCTGGTCCGCGACGTCTTGAGTGTGCTCGGAGCGAATGAGGCTCGATACTTCTCGAAGCTTATCGGCGGCGAGCTACGAATCGGCCTGAAAGAGGCGCAGGTCGAGGAGGCGATTGCGCGTGCGTTCGCACGGCCCCTATCGGCAGTTCGGCACGCGAATCTGCTGCGGGGCGATATCGGTGAGGTCGCCCTCCTGGCGCGCCGCGACGAGCTCGCAAGCGCGACGCTGGCACTCTTTCACCCCCTCGGCTTCATGCTCGCCCAACCGATGGCAACACCGGCTGAGATCGTCGCCGCGATGCCGTCGCCATTCGTCGTCGAAGACAAGTACGACGGTATCCGGGCGCAGGCCCATGTTGATGGCGACGAGGTGCGGCTCTATTCCCGGACGCTCGACGACATCACGCACGGCTATCCCGACGTGTGCAGCGCCTTGCGCGGACTCGGCACGGGCTTGGTCATGGACGGTGAGCTTCTCGCTGTCGATACGGCGAATCCGCGCCGAGCGCAGGCGTTTTCCGTTCTTCAACGCCGATTGGGACGAAAGCAGCCGACTTCAGCCTTGATGTCCGAGATCCCTGCGGCGTTCGTGGCGTACGACATACTTGCCGCGAAGCATGCACTGGTGATCGGCGAGCCTTATAAAGAGCGGAGAAGGCGCCTAGAGGCGCTATCATGGCCCGCTATCGGCGCGTTCGTGGCGCCAAACGCGTTTCTTTCGTCCGAGGCTGAACTGGAGACGGCGTTCGAGCGGGCGCGACAGGCGAGTAACGAAGGCATCGTGGTAAAGGACCCGGACTCAACATATACGCCAGGCCGTCGTGGCAAAGCTTGGATCAAGCTCAAGCGTGCATTGGCGACGCTCGACGTGGTCGTGACGGGCGTGGAGCGCGGGCATGGTCGCCGCAACGGCGTCCTTTCTGACTATACCTTCGCTGTCCGGACGTCCGAATCGGACCCGACGCTGCTCAACGTCGGGAAGGCCTATAACGGGCTCACGGACGTCGAGATCGCTGCACTGACCGAGCGTTTCAAGGCGATCACCATACAGCAGTTCGGACGATACCACGCCGTTCGGCCGGAAGTGGTCCTCGAAGTCACCTTCGATGTCGTCCAGAGATCAGCCCGGCACAAAGCCGGGTACGCGCTCCGATTTCCGCGCATCGTGCGCGTGCGCGACGACAAGCCTGCCTCCGAGATCGACACACTGCAACGCGTGCGCGAGCTTGCGGGCGACAGGTGAGCGGCATGCGGTCGAGCGAGTCCCTCAGACGTTCGCCAACTCGCGGCGAGACTCTTCGACCGGACGGACGTCGGCGAGTGCGGGATCAGGCGCATTCCACAGCACGATCCCGCGGAGGCGGCCGCCGGCTCGTTCGATCTCCTCGAGTGTCTTCTTGAGATCGGCGATCGGTGTTTGGCCTACACGGGCGCAGTAGATCACATCGGGGATCGGAAGCGCTGCGGGGAGTCCTTGTGTGACTTGGTCGGGGCTGCTCACGAGGACTATTGCGTCATAGCGACGGGAAAGCCGCGCGGCGTCCCGCTGCAGCAGCGACACCAAGTCGTCCAGTGGCGGCGGCCCGTGCCCACTCGGGACGACGTCGATCGTGCGGTCCCGTCCGATACGCGTGGCACGGGTCGCTTCGGGCCACGTCACCTTGCCATCGATCAGGCCGACGACGCCTGGGCTCGACGGGAGACGCAACGCTGCCTCGACCGAGTCGCTAGGATCGGTGTCCACGAGTAGCGTCGCGCGCGCTTCCTGGGCGGCGATCGCGGCAAAGTTGATGGCCACGACGGCAGAGACGGCCGGACTATCGCCGGTGACCGTCAGCATGACCACGTTGGCTCCGGCTGCGGCGATCGCCAAGTAGATGAGCTGATGGCCGTCGGCACCGGGATCGATGTACGGGGGGCCGTCACGGTCGGAGGCGCGTCGACCTCGCTCGGGCGAGGGAGGCAGCGGTCGAATGACGCCCAGTACGCGTGCGCCGGTGGCACGTTCGGCCTCCCACGCATTGGCGATCCGTGGACGACGGACCTCGCCGAGGAAGGCGATGCCGAACCCGATCATGGCGCCGATGATCAGGGCCGCGGCGAGCATGGCGGGGGGTGATGCGCCGACGTTCGCCAGCTCACGCGCCTTCTCCTCGAGCGAATCGAGCCGCATCAACTCAGCACGCTCGCGTGCCAGCCGGGTCGCCACCGCGCTGACGATTGCGCGCGCGGTGTCGCGCGCACGAATGCGCGCGAGGGTATCGGGCAAGGGGCGCGCGGCGAGCGCCGTCGCCATCGGGGACGGGGCGGGAGCGAGGGCGGTCAGCTCACGCCGGACCTCGGCGCGCCGCGTCTCAGCGAGGGCCTCGATGCTATGACCGAGCTCGTTCGCGCGCGCCGTGAGCGCGACGAAGACCGGGTCGACGCCGCCGACCGCGTTGTAGCTCTCGCGCTCCCGCTCGATCTCGACGAGCGAATCGAGAAGCTGCTTCACCCGTGCGTCGCCGTGCATCGGCGCGGCTTCGGCGAGCGCACGATACGAGGGGAGGAGCGGCGCATTGTCGGCCCGCGTGAGCAGACGTCCGAGAAGAGCGACGTCGTTGGTGAGCGAATCCCGGCGACTGCGTAACGCAGCAGTCAGCGTGTCGCCGTTCGCCGTCGTATCGGCGGCGACAGCCGCTGCCGTCGCTGCCACGAGTTGTGCGAGCTCGGTTCGTGACGCGACGATCGACGACTCGGCACGCGCTGCCTGTCGCTCGGCTTCACTGAGATTGGCGGCCGTCGACTCGGTATCCGGCCGCGCCGCGGTCACCGGCCGCATCGCGCTCGCGGCGCGACGTGCCTGCTGCGGCACGACGACGAGCGCGACCAGCGACGCGACGAAGGTGAGAATGCTCACCGTCCCGATGAAGACCGGGCGGCGGAGAGCATTCCGGGCACGAGATCCCATCCACGCCGCCGGCGACTGCGACGGGGGGCTTGGGCGCTTGCGCGCAGGGCGACGACGGGGGCTCATGCAGGAAGATCAGGCGTGATGCGGAGCAGTGCGGAGAATCCTAGCGCACGGGATGGGCCACCGCGGCACCTGAGCGAATCCGATGATGACGAAAGAGTGGTGGATCGGAATGAGAAAACGGGGTGGGTGCGCGAGCGCACCCACCCCGTGACCACCCGGGTACTGACTACTGGACGGTGATCGAGCCCTTCATTCCCAACGCGGAGTGCGGCACGCACTGGTAGTCGTACTTGCCCGGCGGGATCTTCCCGAACGAGACGGGATAGGTCTCGTTTGGCTGCATGAGCATGGGGCCATTGAGCTCGCCCATCTTCTGGCCCGGCATGTTGGCGTCGAGCTGCGCCTTCACGGCGGGATCCGTGACGTTGAGGAAGTTCACGTTGTGCGGGCCGCCGTCGACGAGCACGTACTTGACGCCGTCGCCGGACTTGATCGTGAGCGTGGCAGGCTCGAAGCGGTAGCCCTTTGCATCGCCGTACATCTTGACCTCGTGGGTCGTGCCCGTGACCGGCGCCGGGGCAACGGCGGCGCCGCCCGCGGGTGCACCCGCGGCGGGGGTTGCGGCCGGAGCGGACGCGGGGGTGGTCGCCGGGGTCGCATTCGTGGCTGGCGCGTTGGCCGCGTTGGCCGCGGCGGAGTCCGTGGCGGACTGCTTCTCGCCGCCGCAGGCGCCGAGGAGCGTCGCACCCGCAAGGAGCGCAATACCGTAGAACCGCATTTCTGGAGCCTCCGAACGTGATCGTGGATTTCGACACGGCGGGGCCCCGCCGTGTATTGTGAATTTATTCACAAGGCCGCCATCTCGCAAACGCACCACCCACGTCAGCTGGCGGGCGATCGTCCGGCTGCACACCGCGCGCCGTCGTGTTGACGCGGAACGGGGTCACCAGTTACGTTCCCGGCATGTCGAGCAGCTGCATCCGCCACCACCATGTGCACCACCACGGCCTGACGGGCTGGGGCGACATGCACGTGCACGGGTAGCAGGACCGCTCCCACCCGGCACCTCTGCCGGTCAGCTCAGGCCCGTCCTCTCGGACGGGCCTTTTTTTTCGCCATCGACCATCGCCGAGCGTGCTCGGCCACGAGCCACGACATGCTACGCATCGCGCTGCCAAACAAGGGCCGTCTCGCCGAGGAGTCACGCGACCTCTTCACCGACGCCGGTCTCGAGATTCGCGCCGCGGGCCCGCGCGCCCTCACCGCCTCGCTGGGCGGGGAGTTTCAAGCCCTCTTCGTCCGCGCGCAGGACATCCCCGAGTTCGTCGCCGACGGCGCGGCCGACGCCGGTGTGACCGGGTTCGACCTCGTGCGCGAATCCGGGCGCACGTTGGACGAGCTGGCGGATCTGCAGTTTGGCCGTTGCCGGCTCGCCATCGCGGCGAAGGAGGAGAGCGGCGTCTTCGCGCTCGACGACATCGCGATCGACGCGCGCATCGCAACGGCCTTTCCGCGCGTGACAAAGGAGTTCTTCGCCGCGCGAGATCATCGAGTGGAGGTAGTTCCGGTCTCCGGTGCCGCTGAGATCGCGCCACACCTCGGAATTGCCGACGTCATCGTCGATCTGGTGTCCACGGGATCGACGCTCCGCGTCAACGGGCTGCGCGAGATTGCTACCGTCCTCGAGTCGTCGACACGCTTGATCACGGCGCCACGCGTGCGGAGCGATGCCGCGCGCGACCGGGCCTTGGCCGAGCTGGTCGTGGCACTCGGAAGCGTCATCGCAGCACGCGGTAAACGATACGTCATGGCGAACGTGCCGCGATCACACCTCGATGCGGTCAAGCGCGTCGTGCCGGGCCTCAATGGCCCTACCGTGATCGATATCATGAACGGCGGGGATCTCGTCGCCGTCCACGCCGTCGTGTGCGCATCGGCGATCTACCGCACGATCGCCGATCTCCGCGCGCTCGGCGCGCAGGGCGTCCTCGTTACCCGCATCGAGAGGCTGATGCCATGAGCGCGACGTCGAGCATGGCGATCGCGATCGCGTACACCGGTCCTATCGATACACTCAGCAGTGCCGGGCGCGACGGGTTGTTCGAGCGTACGCCTTCACACGACCCCGCGGTTCGAGAAAGGACGGCGGCGATCATTGCGCGGGTGCGCCGGGATGGCGACAGCGCCTTGCGTGCCCTGTCCGACGAGCTGGATGGCGTACGGCGCGAGGACTTCGAGGTGCCGCGACGAGAATGGACGCGGGCTCTCGACCTGCTCGCGCCACCGGTGCGCCGTGCGATGGAGCGCGCCGTCGAGAACCTCGCCCGGGTCCATACGGCGTTTGCACCCTGCGCCGTCGAAACGGTAAGCGAACCCGGAGTGATCGTCGGCCGTCGGCCGGATCCGCTCGGTCGCGTTGGCGTGTATGCCCCGGGAGGACGCGCCTCATACCCGAGCAGCGTCTTGATGGGCGTGGTCCCGGCCCGCGTCGCCAAAGTGGGTGAGGTGATCGTGTGCTCCCCACCGACGCGCGAAACGGGACGGCCGGCCGATGTGATCCTCGGGGCAGCAGCGCTCGCAGGCGCGGACCGCGTCTTTGCGCTCGGCGGGGCAGGTGCGATTGCCGCCATGGCCTATGGCACGACGACCGTGCCACGGGTCGATCGCATCGTGGGGCCCGGCAATGCGTACGTCGCGGAGGCGAAGAGCCAGGTGGCCAGTCTCGTCGCCATCGATTCGCCAGCGGGGCCGAGTGAACTGCTCGTGCTGTGTGATGAGACGGCGGATCCCGCGCTGGTGGCGCGCGAGCTGCTCGCGCAGGCGGAACACGACCCGCTGGCGGCCGTCGTGGCAGTGACGACCAGCGCATGCGCCGCGGAGGCGATCATCGCGGAGCTGGCGCGGCAGCTCGGGATGCAGTCGCGTCGTGCGATCGCCGCCGCCGCGCTGGCGCGGCAAGGTGCCGTGTTGTGGGCCGCATCGATCGACCAGGCGATTGCCTTCGCCAATGCGTACGCCGCGGAGCATGTGCTCGTCGTGACGGCCGACGCCGAGGGCGTATCGGCGCGCCTTCGCAATGCGGGCTCGGTGTTCGTCGGCGCGAGCGCGTCGGTGGCATTCGGCGATTACATGACAGGCGTCAATCACGTTCTTCCGACGGGTGGCCTGGCGCGCTCTTACTCGGGGCTCTCGACGCTCGACTTCGTGCGGTGGACGACGTACCAACGTGTCACGCCAGCCGCAGCGGCGCGTCTCGCCGGTGACGTGGCAGTGTTCGCGGAGGCCGAAGGGCTACCGGGCCATGCCGCGGCCGCACGCGCCTGGCAGACGGGAGGCGCCGCATGACCACGACAGCGTTCGACGTCGGCGCACTTGGGCGAGCGGTCGTGCGTGCGCTCCCGATCTACGCTCCCGAGTCGGTGGAGTGTGCGATCGACGTCAGCGACAACACGAATCTGTGGGGGCTGCCGCCGGCGGCCGCGCGCGCCCTGGAGACCGCCGCGATGTCGGTCCCGCGCTATCCCTCGCTCTATTCGGTCACCCTGAACGCGGCCCTCCTTCGGTACGTCGGGCTGAGCACCGAGAGCGGCGTGCGAACGGTCACCGGTTGTGGGTCGGACGACGTGATCGACGCGACGATGCGCGCGTTCGCCGAGCCTGGCGATCACATCGCGTATTCCGTACCCAGCTTCTCGATGATCCCGATCTTCGCGAGACTGAACGGTCTCGAAGTGACGTCGATCCCATTGACGCAGCGGTACGACGTGGACGCCGAGCGACTCGTCGCGTGCGGTGCGAAGATCAGCTATCTCTGTTCGCCGAACAATCCCACGGGAACCGCGCTTTCACGTGACGCCGTCGAGTACGTCGCGGCGAATGCGCGCGGTATCGTTCTGCTCGACGAAGCATACGCCGAATTTGCCCCCGAGACCTTCGTCGATCTCGTCACAAAGTATGAACGACTGCTCGTGACTCGAACCTTCTCCAAGGCTTTCGGGCTCGCGGGACTCCGGGTCGGATATGCGGTGGGGGGTTCCCAGGTGATTCAGCTCGTCGAGCGGGCACGTGGGCCATACAAGGTCAACGCCGTCGCCGAACGAGCCGTGCTCGCGGCGCTCGAGGAGAACAGCTCAGCGCTCGGCTGGGTTCGGGACCACGCGACACTTGCCGTGGCCAACCGAGAGCGCCTCGCGACGGCATTGCGGACGCTGCACTTTGAGCCACTTCCCTCGGCGGCCAATTTCGTCTTCGTTCCGGACGCCCATGCCGAGCGTGTCGCACGAGACATGTGCGCTCGTGGTGTGCAGGTGCGCGCCTTTTCCGGGCTGCCGCGTGATTTACCCGCTCTGCGCGACAGCGCCGGAGCCGGTATCCGCATCGGGGTCGGGCCTTGGGAGACGATGGATCGCGTGCTCGGCGTGCTCCGCGAGGTGTCGTGAAAATTTCCATCTTCGATTACGGAGCCGGCAACCTGCATTCGCTGGCGAAAGCCCTCGATCGGCCCAACCTGGAAGTCCGCATCGAGGCGGACCCATTGCGTGCGATCGACGCGGACGTGCTGGTGCTGCCCGGTGTGGGCGCGTACGGTGCGGCGATCGAGCGGCTTGGTGAGGGCCGCGAGGCGATGCGCCGCGCGATTCGCGACGGGTTGCCGACGATCGGAATTTGCCTCGGCATGCAGTTGTTGTTCGAGGGAAGCGATGAAGGCGCAGGCGAAGGGCTGGGGATCATCGCAGGCCGTGTGACGCGGCTGCGTAGCGCGCGCGTACCGCAGATCGGATGGAATGCGCTGGAGCCGGTGGGCGCGGATGAGCTCTTCGAGCTCGCACCCTTGCCGACGGCGTACTATGCGAACAGCTACGTTTGCCGACCTGACGATGCAGGAGTCGTCACCGCATGGAGCCAGCACGAGAGCGATCGCTTTCCCGCCGTCGTGCGCTCGGGGAACGTGATCGGCGTGCAGTTTCATCCGGAAAAGAGCTCGTCGCCCGGCGTGCGATTTCTGCACGCGGTTCTGAACCGGGTGCGTATGCAGGAGACCGTCGAGTGATCGCCATTCCGGCGGTGGACCTGCGCAACGGCGCATGCGTACAGCTCGTGGGCGGCTCCTATCAACAGGAGCGAGTGCGGCTCGACGATCCGATCGAGGTGGCTCGCTCGTGGGAGCGGTACGGATTCACTCGGCTTCACGTCGTCGATCTCGACGCGGCCACCGGGCGCGGGTCGAACCTCGCCCTGGTTCGGTCGCTCATCACGGAGGTCGCGGTCCCGGTCCAGGTGGGCGGGGGTGTGCGCTCCGGAGACCTCGTGGAGGAGTTGTTGGACGTCGGCGCGACGCAAGTCGTCGTCGGCACGCGAGCTCTCGAGGAGGTGGAATGGCTCGCCGGTCTCGCGGCACGCCACCCTGGTGAAATCATCGTTGCGTGCGACGTGCGAGGCCGGCGCGTGACGACACGCGGATGGACCCACACGCTGCCACTGGACATTCTGGATGCGGTCGACGAGCTGAATGCCATTCCGCTCGGCGCGCTGCTCGTGACGGCGGTGCACCGCGAGGGGCAGATGTTGGGGACCGACCTGCCGCTCATGGAGGACGTCGTCGAGGCGTCGCACGTTCCGGTGTTTGCATCGGGTGGCGTCGCGTCACTGCAGGACTTGCGCGCGCTCGAGTATCGGGGCGTTGCGGGCGCCGTGATCGGGATGGCGTTGTACACCGGTGCCCTGGATCCTATCACCGTGGCAGGAGAATTCAGCGAATGACCGACAACATCTGGGGAATGCCGGTAGGTGCCTCGTGACGGTGGTCGTGCGTGAAACGAAGGAAACGAGGATCCGCTGCGAGCTCGTGCAGGGTCGCGGCGCGGCGTCGGTGTCGACGGGGCAGCCGTTCCTCGATCACATGCTCGTCACCTTCGCGCGATACAGTGGGCTCGATGTGACGCTCGAGGCGAGCGGTGATCTGCCGCATCATCTCGTCGAGGACGTCGCGATCTGTCTAGGCGTTGCCATCGCGGCGTTGGTGCCAACCACCGCGGCTCGCTACGGCGATAGGACGGTGCCAATGGATGACGCGCTCGTTCACTGTGCGCTCGACCTCGGCGGACGTCCGTTCTATCGTGGTCCGTTGCCAAGCCCGCTGTACGATCACTGGATGCGGTCATTCAGTGACAACGCCAAGGCTACACTCCATCTGCGTGTTCTCCGTGGCACGGACCGGCATCACGTCGTGGAGGCAGCGTTCAAGGCGCTCGGTTTGGCGATCCGTGACGCGCTCGTCGAGTCCGGCGCGGTGTTCAGCACGAAGGGCGGTGTCGCCCTTCGGGTCGATGACGGGGCTTAGCATGCTCACACGTCGTGTCGTCGTCTGTCTCGATGTCGATCGGGGTCGGGTCGTCAAGGGAACGCGATTCGTGAACCTCCGTGACGTGGGCGATCCAGCCGAGCTCTCGGCCCAGTATGAGCGGGAGGGGGCCGACGAGGTCGTCTTTCTCGACATCTCCGCGAGCGCCGAAGCTCGCAGCACGCTGTGGGAGGTGGTGCGTCGCACCGCGGAGCGTCTCTTCATCCCCTTGACCGTCGGCGGGGGTATTCGGTCCGCGGACGATGTGGGTCGAGCACTTCGTGCTGGCGCGGACAAGGTGAGCATCAACTCGGCAGCGGTGACGCGTCCGGAAATTCTCACCGAATCGGCGGAGCGCTTTGGCGCACAGTGCGTCGTCGCCAGCATCGATGCCAAGTCGGACGAGAACGGCTGGCGCGTGTACGTGAAGGGTGGCCGCGAACGCACGTCGTTGGACGCGGTCGAGTGGGCGGTCGAATGCGTGCGACGCGGTGCGGGCGAGATCCTGTTGACCAGCATCGATCGCGATGGTGTCCGCACGGGATATGATGTCGCGCTGACTCGCGCGGTTGCGGAGGCGGTGGACGTTCCGGTGATCGCCTCGGGTGGCGCGGGCTCGCCGACCGACGTCTGCGAAGTGCTCGTGAGCGGGCGTGCGGACGCCGCGCTTCTGGCCGGCATCCTACACGATCGTGTCGCAACCGTAGAATTGGTGAAGGCGGCAATGCGGTGCGCTCACCTTTCAGTGCGAGCCGCATGAACTCGGCGGCGCTGGACACTGTCGTCGGCCCTGTTGCCGATCTCGCACGCCTCGCGGGAGATGTCGCGCTGCGGCACTATCGCGCGAACCTGACGGTGGAGACGAAGGCGGACGGTTCGCCCGTGACGGTGGCAGATCGGGCGGCGGAGACGGCAGCACGTGAATGGGTTCGGCAGCGCTTTCCCGACGATGGAATCCTGGGCGAGGAGTTCGGCGAGGAGCGCCCGGGCGCGCAGCGGCGCTGGGTGATCGATCCGATCGACGGTACGAAGACGTTCGTGCGGGGCGTCCCGCTCTGGGGTTCGCTCGTCGCGCTGTGCGAGGGCGAGCAGGTCCTTGCGGGGGCTGCCTATTTCCCCGCCGTGGGCGAGCTGCTTGCCGCGGCTCCCGGCGCGGGCTGTTGGTGGAACGGGGCCCGGTGTTCGGTGTCCGTCGTCGACGCGCTGGACCGGGCGACGGTCCTGACGACCGACGAACGAATTCCCGGCCATCCCGACCGCCGTGCCGGTTGGGAGCGTGTTGCGACCAGAGCCGCGGTGAGCCGGAGTTGGGGGGACTGCTTTGGGTATCTCCTCGTCGCGACGGGCCGCGCCGAGATGATGTGTGACGCGGTACTCTCACCGTGGGACGGTGCGGCGCTCTATCCGATCATTCGTGAGGCGGGTGGATCGTTTACCGACTGGAACGGGCGGGACACGGCGTTCGGCGGAAGCGCCGTGGCGACCAATGGTGCGCTCGCCCCGACGATCATCGCCCACTTCACCGACGCGGAGTCACGCTGATCATGCTGGATCTCGACGCACTGAACTTCGGGAAGGGGCAGGGCTCGGTGACGGTCGTCGCGCAGGACGCCGACACCGGTGTGGTGCTGATGGTGGCTCATGCCGACCGGGATGCACTCGAGCGCAGCATTGCCACGGGCGAGATGCACTATCGCTCGCGCACGCGCGGGTTGTGGCGCAAGGGCGCTACGAGCGGCAACGTGCAGCAGATCGTTGCGCTGAGCGCCGACTGTGATGGCGATGCGGTGCTGGCACGGGTGAGGCCGGCGGGTCCGGCCTGTCACACCGGCACGATCTCGTGCTTCGGGGAGAAGGCTCTCGTGCCCGATACGCTATCTGCGCTCGACGCAACGATCGCCGCGCGAGCGGCGGATATGTCTCGCGACGGAGATGAGAGAAGTTGGACCCGCCGATTGCTCGGTGACCGCAATCTCCGCCTCAAGAAGTTGGGCGAGGAGGCGGCAGAGCTGGTGCTTGCGTGTGCGGACGGCGACGTGTTGCGCGCAAGGGAGGAAGGTGCTGATCTCCTCTATCACGCGCTCGTGGCGTTGCATGCCGTGGGCAGCTCGCTCGTCGATGTGCGGCGCGTGCTCGCGCAGCGGGCGGGGCGGGCGGCGCCTGAAGCGCCACCCGCACGAGGATCAGAAGCGAGACAGTAGCGCGCGATCCACTTTCGTCGTGTCGCCGACGTACGCGAACCGGAAGTTCGTCAAATACTGTTTTGCCACGCGCTCGACGTCGGCCGGCGTCACCTGTCGGAGCTCGTCCATGAACCGGTCGGCCGCACGATAGTCGCCCTGATAGAGCTCGGCCCGGGCCAGGACGTTTGCCTGATCGCCGTTCGTCTCGTTTTTCAGATAGTATTCGGTGATGAACTGCTGCTCGAGCCGCTTGAGGCCGGCCGCTTCGACCTGCTCCTCCTGCAGCGCGGTGAGCTCGCTCCGCATGATGTGGAGTACGGCGTTCGGGTCCACTGTGGTCACGTAGAGCCCACCGACGGCGTTGGCGCGCTCGAGGAACGGAGATTCGACCGCATAGCTGAGATTCCGCCGTGACCGAACCTCCGTGAACAGGCGGCCGGAGAGCACGGCAGTCGCCACCCGCAGCGCGGTGTAGTCGGGGCTGGTGGCCGCCGGACCGGGCGCGTAGCCCAGCAGATAGTTCGTGGGCAACGCACGATTGTCGAAGACGGTCGTGCGCGGCGCCGGGCTGATCGGAGGCGGTGGCGTCCACCGATAGGTCCCACGGGGGAGCGTCCCAAGCGTTGTGCGCACGAGACGCTCGATGTGCGGGCGATCAACGTTGCCGACGACGACGAGCAGCATACGCGACGTCACCAACTGGCTCGCCTGATAGTCGCGCAACTGTGCTAAGGTGATGGCGGTCAGCGAGGCCGGCGTGCCGGTCGTCTGCAGTGCGTACGGATGGTTCTGGTAGAGCAGGCTGTCAGCAAGCAGTGTTGCCGCGTCGTCGGGCGTGTTGTTGCGTTGCCGCGCGGCGGCGATCAACTGGTCGCGCACCAGCGCCACTTCCGCCGGGTCGAGAGTCGGCGCCATCACTCGGTCCGCCAGTATGGCCCAGGTCGAGTCGAAGGTCGTGCGAATCGACTTCAGCCCGATCATCGTCCAATCGTCGTTCGCTTCGATCGAGATCGTGCTACCGAGACGCGACGTCCGCTGGCGCACAGCGGAGCCGCGAAACTTCCGCGTCCCGCGCTCGCTCGCCTCGAGGAGCAGTGCTTCGATTCCTGCTGTCTGCGGTGTGAGCTGTCGCGCTCCCCCCAACAGATACAGATTCGCCACGACGACTTCGTTGGCCGCATTCCGGCGCAGGATCACCGGTATGCCATCGACGTCGAACTTCGCGGTGAGCGTCGAATCAGGCGGGATCGACGGCGTCGCAGCAGCGGCGGCAGGCGTGAGATGCGATGGCGATGGCGTGATCGGGAGCGTTCCGCCGAGAACAGTCGCGACGGCGAGTCGGTGAAGACGTCTCACTTGAT
Source organism: Gemmatimonadaceae bacterium (assembly GCA_036488775.1). Taxonomy (GTDB): domain Bacteria; phylum Gemmatimonadota; class Gemmatimonadetes; order Gemmatimonadales; family Gemmatimonadaceae; genus AG11. Next base: position 52,566 of record DASXHF010000089.1, read on the forward strand.
CCCCCCGTTAGCCAGCGTCGATTCGGTCAGGTTGATGGCACGTCGTGTTTCCGGGGAGAGCAGGACGCCGGTGACGTGCGGCTTTCCGACGATGTATTTGGCCGCGTACCGGCGCAGATCGTCCGGTGTCTGCTTCGCCATGGTATCGACGTAGCCGTAGAAGTAGTCCATGCCCGTCACCGCCCACCAGAAGCCGAGCTGCTGCGCGAAGCCTGACGCGTTCTCCAGACCCTCGAGCGTACCTACGATGCGCTGTCGTTTGACTCCCTCGACCGCATCTGCCGTGATGTAGCCCGGCTTCACGACCTCCGCGAGCTCTTGCTCCAGCGCGGTGACGGCCTCTTTCAGTTTGTCCGGCGCGACCTGTCCGCTGATCGTGATTGGGCCGACTTGGTTGAGTGTGTAGTAGTTGACAACGATGTCTCGCCAGAGCCCGCTGTCGACCAACTTACGTTGGAATCGCGAGCCCGGTTCGTTGAGCACGTCCGAGAAGACGTCGGCTGCGTAGGTGGCAGCCGGATCAGCATGTGCACCGGGTCCCTGCCATTGGCGCATGACGACGACGGCGTTCACCGGTTGCTCGACGATCACCACCTTGTTCTCCGTCAGCGGCGGCACGGGAGGAATCGGATCGACGGTGAACGGATCCGGGCCACGCTGCCAATCGCCCAACAGGCGGCGCGCTCCCGCAAAGATCGAATCAGGGTTCACGTCGCCCGTCACGATCAGCGCCATGTTGTTCGGTATGTAGTACTTGCGCTGGATGGTGCGCATCTGCTCCGGTGTCGTGCGAAGGATGACGGCCCGCTCACCCAGCGGATTCTTCCGGCTCCAGGCGCTGCCCCAGAGCGCCTTGCCCGTTGCGGTCGAGAGGGCGTAGCCGGGATTTGACTCCGCGCGATCGTACTCGCCGATGACGACGGCGCGCTCGCGCTCCAGCTCATCTGCCCGGAACAGCGGGCTTCGCAGCGCCGAGGTGATGAAGGCCAGGCCCGGCATCACACTATCCGACGGGATGGTGAGGTAGTAGTTGACGCGCTCTTCTTGCGTCGTGCCGTTGAACACCGCACCGAGTTCCGATGCCCGTGCCACGAATTGCTCGGGAACGGGATAGCTCGCGTTCGACTTGAAGAACATGTGCTCGTACAGGTGCGACAGGCCTTCGTAGGTCGGCGACTGCGTGAACGAGCCGTTCCGAGCGTCTGCTTCGATCGTCACGAGCGGGACGCCGTGGTTCTCGACGACAATGATCTCCAGTCCGTTCGCCAGGGTGTCACGCTTGATTCGATGCTCCAGCTCGGCCCGTTGCGCGCGAAGCGGGAAGGACGCCGCGAAAAGCAGGCAGAACACGGCGAAGGCCGTGCGAATGAGCGGACGGCGCGGTAGCGATAGTTCGGCTCTCATGATTTCTTTCCCTGGCCCATGTCCAAACTTCCGTCTCCTTCAGCAGCGCCGGCCAGAACGGTAGACCGGGCGGCGCTCGAGCGCGTCGCGTCGGCGCTCGCCGGTGCCGCACTGAGGCGCGACGTTCCGCTCGCGCCGTATACCACATTCAAGATCGGCGGTCCCGCCGATCTTCTGTACGAGGCGGACAGCGCCGATGCACTTGCCTCAGCCATCCTAACCGCCCGCGCCGCTCAAGTTCCGTACTTCGTCCTCGGACTTGGCGCGAACGTCCTGATCGCTGACAAAGGAGTACGCGGGCTCGTCATTCGTAACATGGCCGCACACTCGACATTCGACGACGATGGGCGCTTGTGGGTCGAGAGTGGCGCCGTGATGTCGAAGCTTATCCCCGAGGCTGTTCGGCGCGGATGGTCTGGCCTCGAGCACTACGTCGGCATCCCCAGCACCGTTGGCGGCGCCGTCTGGCAAAACCTGCATTTTCTCTCGCCGGCCCCGGAGCGTGAGCGCACCATGTTCATCGCCGAGATATTCGAGTCCGCGGACCTGCTCACGCAGGAGAGCGAGCGAAAGACGGTCGATGCTGCGTACATGCAGTTCGGGTACGACGATACGATCCTGCATCATCGCGACGACATCGTGCTCGCTGCCACCTTCCGGCTCCAGAAAGGCGACTCGTTCGTCATGCACCGCATCATGCAGGAGAACTTGAGTTGGCGGGGCGGGAGACACCCGTGGCTCGACTGGCACCCGAGTGCCGGTTCGATCTTCAAGAAGATCGAGGGAGTGGGCGCGGGCCGCCTTGTCGACCAGTGCGGTCTCAAAGGGTTCCGAGTCGGCGACGCCCAGATCTCGCACATCCATGCCAACATCATGGTCAACCTTGGTCGCGCCACTGCGTCCGACGTCATCGGACTCATACGTCACGCGCAGCGCCAGGTGAAAGACCGGTTCGGGTACGAGCTCGAGGCGGAGATCAATTTCGTCGGCGAGTTCTGACGGATCGTTGACCGTCAGCTCATCGGCTTTCGGTCGTCCGGCGGGACGAAGTTCGAGAGGAAGAGTCGCTCTTGAGGTGTCAAGCTCGCGAGCCCCGAGGCGCTGATCTTGTCGAGAATCCGGTCGACCTCATCACGGTTCACCGCGTGGATGCGATCGCGGTCGACCTTGCGCCAGTTTCCCAGCAGGGAGTCCTTTGTCGGAGTTGGCGCGCTGGCCTGGCGACGGAACCGTTTGGCACCCTGATGTCGATCGATGTACAGCAGGTAGAGCATCGCGCCGGCGAACCCGCCCAGGTGGGCGAAGTGCGCCACTCCGCCGCCGAAGCCGAAAATGGAGATCAGCGCGTAGATGATCACCAGCCAGCGCACCTCGACCGGAATGAGAAAGTAGATGTACACCCGGTCGCGCGGCCAGAAACGCGCGTATGCGAGCATGACACCGAAGATCGCCCCCGAGGCACCGATCACGGCGCTGTATGACGAAAGGAGAAAGGACAGCAGCGCGCCCGTGATACCGCTGATCATGTACAGCGCAAAGAAGCGGTCGGAGCCGATGCGCTGCTCCACACGGGGGCCGAAGACGTACAGCGCCAGCATGTTCCAGAAGATGTGCCCGAAGCCGCCGTGCACGAACATGTAGGTGACCATCGTCCATGGGCGCGCCAATATCGCCGCCGGAACGAACGCGAGCTGATCCGTGACTCCCGGCACCGTCCACTGTAGAAAGAAGACGAGGACGTTCGCGATGAGCAGGCGCTGAACCCATGGGGTCACGGGACTCTCCGGCTATTGGACAGCGGCCCGCTCGAGCGATTCGAGCGCTGCGGTCTCCCGCTCCCAGACCACCAGCGCCGAGTCGAGCTGTGCGCGCAGTGCGTCGAGGCGCGTGCCAAGCGCGTGTGCTTCCTGGACGCCGCCGGGTTTGGTGTACAGGCCGGGATCGTCGAGGGTCCGCGACAATGCTGCGATCGCGCCGTCGAGTTCGGAGACCCGCTGCTCGGCGTCCGTGGCCCGCGTCCTCGCCTGGCGGATCGCTCGGCGCTGGCTGTCGGCGTTGGATGCGGTCCGTTCCTGCGTTCTCGTCGTCCGTTTCTTCTCTTCAACCCGTCGAAGCGCGACCTCCTCGGCAGCCCGCACCGCGGCCGCGTGGGCCCGCTCTTCGCTCGCCACTTCCCACTCCGCGAACGTTCCGTCGAACGTCGTGATGTGTCGGTCGTGCAGGACCCACACCGTGTTGGCGAGCGCGCGAAGCATCGCGCGGTCATGGCTCACGAGGATCACCGTTCCCTCGTAGGATTCGATCGCGTCTTCGAGCACTTCGATCGTTTCGACATCCAGATGGTTCGTCGGCTCGTCGAGCACGAGCAGGTTGGCGCGGGTCAACATGAGCATGGCGAGCGCGACCCGCGCTCGCTCCCCACCGGACAGCGTACTCGCCAGGCGCTGCGCTTCGTCGCCGGAGAACCCGAAGCGACCAAGGTGCCCCTGGATCAGCCGTCGTTCCCATTGAGGACGTAGCGCATTGATGATGTCATACAGCGGCGTGTCGAGCGGCACCTGGGCCAGCTGTTGATCGTAGTACGCCACGCGGATAGAGTTCCCGACGCGAAGCTCGCCTGCATCGGGAGCTCGCTCGCCCACCAGTGTCTTGAGCAGCGTGGACTTGCCCGCGCCGTTCGGACCGATGATCCCCAATCGATCGCCACGCATGATCCGGCCGTCGAAACGGTCGATCAGCGTTCGCCCGTCCACACGGATGGTCAGTCCTTCCGCCACCGCGACCTGATCTCCGCCTCGCTCGGCGATATCGAGCCGGAGCGACATCATCCCGTCTTCACCGACTGGCGCCCCAAGCCGCGGCAAGCGCCCGAGGAGTTTGCGACGCCCTTTCGCCTGCTTGCTGTTCTGGCCGGCGATGTTTCGGGCGATGTAATCCGCTTGTGCTGCGATCACCTTCTGCTGCTTGTCGAAGGCGCGTTGCTGCGCCAGCCGCCGCTCTTGTCGCTGCTGCACGAACGCCTCGTAGCTGCTGGCGTACGGCGTGGCGGTGTCGCCTTCGAAATGAAGGACATGATCCACGACCGCGGCCAGAAAGGCGCGGTCGTGGCTGACGAGGATCACCGTGCGGTCGGTCTCGAGCAGGTATTGCTCGAGCCACCGCGTCGTCTCGAGATCGAGATGATTCGTGGGCTCATCCAGAAGCAGGACATCGGAAGGCGCGACGAGCTGCCGCGCCAATCCCAGGCGGCCACGCTCGCCGCCGCTGAGTTGCTCGATCGGCTGCGTGCGCGCCGTCGCCGCATCGAAGCCAAGTCCTTGAAGTACGGCATCCACGCGCGGTGCGATCGTGTATCCACCCTCGCGCTCGAATCGCTCCAGGTCATGGCCGTATCTTGTCAGCGCCGCGTCGTCATGCGCCGTCGCCATCGCCTCGGCTTGTTTGGCAAGGGATTGCTCCAAGGCAAGTAGGTCGGCGAATGGGCCGGCGGCTGCCTCCCAGACCGTGGAAGCAGTGCCGAAGTCCCGATGTTGCCCCAGTAACGAGACCGTCAGGCCCGACTGCCGGCTCACCATTCCTTTGGACGGTGTGAGCACGCCCGTGAGCAAGTTGAAGAGCGTCGTCTTCCCGGTTCCATTTCGGCCGACGACCCCCCATCGCTCGCCGGCGCTAACCGTGAAGGTGATGTCCTTGAAGAGAGTCGTTGCGCCGAACTCGACCGCCACACCTCCGACTGCGATTTGCGTCACGCAAACGCTCCAATCATACGCGCGCCTTTCACGACGTGAGCCAGCTTTTCCAGGTCGCCTCTGCCGCCCCTACCGTCAGAGCATTGCCGTGGCGAACGAGTGGCATTCTCAGCAGCATCGGCTCGTCGACGAGAATGTCCAACCAACGCTCCTGCCCGTATCGCGCCGTGCGCAGGCCAAGTTCGGCAAATCGGCGCGATTCCTGATCGATCAGAGCATCGGCGCCGAATTTCTGCACGAATCGGGTCAGCTCGCCTCGCGACGCCGGGCGCTCCGCCAGATCGACGAAGTGCGTCTTCGTCCGACGCTCGGCGAAGTAGCGCAGCGCCTTTCGTGTGTCGGCACTCTTTTTCACTCCGAAGATCTGGACGTCCATGTGCGCCAGGCTTGCTGGACAGGCGTGTGGGATCGCCGTACTGTGATAAATTGAAACGGCAGTGAAGCACTCCAGCGAGTATACCTATACCCCCGCGTGGTGGGTACCGGGCGCGCACATGCAGACCCTCTGGGGCAAGCTGCTGCGCCGATCGCCTCGTGTTCCGACACGCGTTGAGCGCTGGCGAACGCCCGATGACGATGAGCTCGAGATTCGACGCCTCGATGCACGCGACGATGACTCACGACTGCCGCGCCTTCTGCTCCTTCATGGGCTTGAAGGAACGATCCGATCCCACTATCTACGCGGCCTGCTCGACCAGGCGCGGCGGCGTGGGTGGGCTGCCGATGTTCTGATCTTTCGCGGGTGCAATGGCGAAGTGCCACGCGCCCCCCGGTTCTATCACTCCGGCGAAACGACGGACCTCGACCTTGTCGTCCGGCGTATCGTGGGCGATCACCCGTCTCAGCCATTGGTCATCGCCGGCATTTCGCTTGGCGGGAACGTACTGCTGAAATGGCTTGGCGAGCAGGGCGAACGCCTTCCCAGGGAAGTGCATGCCGCGGCAGCCGTCTCGGTGCCCTTCGATCTCGAGCGTGGGTCTCGGCACATCGAACACGGATTTTCCCGGCTATATACCCGCCACTTCCTTCGGACATTACGCAAGAAGGCGCTGGCAAAGTTGGCAAAGCAGCCCGGACTGTTTGACGAAGGACAACTGCGCCGCGCGCGCACCCTTACGGAATTCGATGAGTCCGTCACTGCACGGCTTCACGGATTCGCCGGCGCCCGCGATTATTACGCGAAATCCAGCTCCTTACCGTTTCTGAAGCGCATCAAGTGCCCGACTCTTCTTCTGAGCGCCCTTGACGATCCGTTTTTGCCGCGAGAAGTACTTGATACTGTCGCGAGAGTGGCGGCTGACAACCCATGCTTGCTGGTCGAGTTCCATGCGCACGGCGGACATGCGGGCTTTGTAGGCGGACGCATTCCTTGGCGACCTCAATACTACGCAGAGGAGCGAGTTCTTCAGTTTCTTGCGAGTCGTACGCCACGCCGGTCAGCGCTCTCGTCCGTTGCTTGACTCCTGTTTGCTCTGAGTGCCTTTCACTTTGGGGTCACCATCTCGTCGCTAGCGCGACGCCAACTTCTCATTCTTGCAAGAGGTCGTATGCCTCATCATTGCGGTCGAAGTCGTACGGTGTTGATTGGCGTGCTCGTCAGTACGGCCTCACTTGTTGCATGCGCACGCCATCCATCCGAGTCCGAACACGGAGAGCACGTCGGGTCGGCACGTGCCGCGGTCGCGTCGAGCTCGACGGGTGATGTCGGAATGCCGGCGGGAAGCAGCGATGTAGCAGCTCGTGTTGCTGCTTCACCGCGTCACGGCGAGTACGTGATGATTCGAACCGGACCGACGGACAGCGTACGTGCTTGGGTCGTGTATCCGCAGCGGTCAGACAAAGCCCCCGTCGTCGTGGTGGTTCACGAGATCTTTGGCCTATCGACCTGGATTCGGGGTGTGGCTGATCAGCTCGCGGCTGACGGGTTCATCGCCATTGCGCCGGATCTGTTGACCGGAAAGGCCACACCAGCGGCTGGAAGCGATACGCTCACCCAGGAGGTGGCCACCTCGACCATTCGGACGCTTCGGTCGGCCGACGTGCAGCGCCAATTGGCTGCGATCGGCCAATACGGGATGTCCCTTCCGGCTGCGGCCCAGCGATACGGCATTGTCGGCTTTTGTTGGGGCGGGGGCACCTCCTTCGCCCATGCCGTGACCAATCCGAACGGGCTCGGCGGGGCCGTGGTCTACTACGGTGTATCCCCCGGGACGTCGTCGTTGACGAGCGTGCACGTACCTGTCTTGGGACTGTATGGCGGAGAAGATGCGCGAGTCGATGCGACAGTCCCCGCCGCCGACTCTGCACTGCGCGCACTCGGGCGGCCATTCGACGTGCACACGTTTCCAGGCGCTGGGCACGGTTTCCTGCGTCAGCAGGACGGGCAGCAGGGTGCGAATCTCCTGGCGGCGAGACAGGCGTGGCCGCTCACCGTCGCGTTCTTCCGCGCCAATCTCGGCCGTTGATGCCGTACCTGTTACTAGCCGCATTCATCGCCGGTCTGCTGCTCGCGGTTCGCATCATGTTTTTCGGGGCGGAGCGGCGGCGCTCCCGCGCCGTCGACGACATCCCACTGCGACGGTCGGAGCCGGCGATCGCCGCTTTCCTCATCATGTTCGGTGTCGCCGGCTACCTCCTCACTCGGCGCGGCACGCTTTCGGCTCCCGCCGGCTTCACCGTCGCAGTCGTTCTGGGGGTCGTTTGGGCGACGTTCGTGACACGCGTGGCGATCGCGACCGCCCGGGTCACTCCCGAGCACGACCCCGACGATCCACGCTACGTGCTCCAGGGACACGTGGCCATGGTGACGGCGGCCATCCCGGCCGATGGGGAAGGGACCATCGCCTTCGACGACGCTGTCCAACAAACGATGCTTCGAGCGCGCATGATCGATGGGAGCGCCGTCGAGAACGGCGTGGAAGTCTGCATCGAGCGGGTCGAGGACGGAATCGCCTTCGTCGAGCTCTGGTCCCTGGTCGAGGCTCGTCTCTGAACCCAGCGCGGTGTCTGGCACGCGCTACGCGTGTGGCGGGGAGGCGGCGGCTGAGGTCTCCCATTGTAGCGCGCCGCGAGGGCCTATGTCGGATGCTGTCATCTTTACCGTGATCTTCGGAGGATTTTTCATCCTCCGAGCCGTCGCGGCCACCGTGTTTTTCTTCTACATCCTTCCTGAAGGCGACCGCTGTCCGAACTGCGATGCCGTGACGCTACGGGTTCAATCGCGCTTCTGGAACACGGTGTTGCCCAGTTTTCGCACGAGCTGGTGCTATGAGTGCAACTGGCAGGGGTTGCTACGCTCCGGCCCTCTCACGCCAGCCGCGCCTTCACAGGTGCTCACCAGCAAGCAGCCGTGACCCGGCGGCGGACATTCAGCTGGCGGCGTGCGCCACGATCGAGAGCCACTCGGGCCAACTTCCGCTCAGCTCGAAGAAGTCGTCGTAATACGTGAGACCCGCCTGCTCCAGGTCGTCGACGAGGGCGCCGAGCGCGTCGACATCGTAGATCGGGCCCAGGACCACCAAGTCGCCGTCCACTCGAAACTCCGTGTCCGTAAGGCCCAGCCGTTCGTCGAGTGACGCGCGGCTGATGCCGGTTCGCTCGTACGCCTGCCGACGGATGAACAGAGTCGGCACGCCTTGCGGGATTGAGAGGGGCACGTTCCTCCGAGGAAGTCGCCAGCGAGTGATATGTCACGACGCCCGACAGGGGCGCGGTGCACGCCCGGCTGCCAAGTTACGGCGTCGCACGCATCGCCTCCACGGGCATGCGCTATCTTTCGCGCATGGCGGACGCGCTTGCCGGATTCGAGACTGAGTTCGATGTGATCGTCATCGGTGCGGGGCATGCCGGCACCGAAGCCGCCGTGGCGGCAGCACGCCGAGGCGCGCGAACGGCCATCGTCACCAGCGCGCTCGAGACCATCGGACAGATGTCGTGCAACCCCGCCATCGGCGGCGTCGCGAAGGGAACTGTGGTGCGTGAGGTTGACGCACTTGGTGGCGTCATGGCCCGCGCGACGGATCTGGCGTCGTTGCAGTTCCGAATGCTAAATCGGAGCAAGGGGCCGGCCGTCTGGGCTCCGCGGGCACAGTGCGATCGTGGTCTCTATCGACGTGCCGTGCGTGAGTTGATCGAGGCCCATACGGGGCTCGAAACCATTCAGGGAACGGTCGCGCGTCTGCTGTTTCAGGGCGAGCGCCTCGCCGGTGTCGAGACACTCGAGGGGCGCCGGTTTGCAGCGCGCACGGTCGTCGTCACGACGGGAACCTTTCTACGCGGCCGCATTCACATTGGGACGACGACGTCCCTCGCCGGCGGGCGAGCGGGTGAGACCTCGGCGACTCACCTTGCCGAGCAGCTCGAGCGCGTCGGCCTCGAGGTGGCGCGCTTCAAGACCGGGACGCCGCCGCGTATCGACGGGCGCACGGTACGGACGGAGTTGCTCGATCGGCAGGAGAGCGAGATCGAAGCGTTCGACTATTCCTGGTCGCACTTTTGGCGGACACCTCGACGCCGGACGGACGGGTCGACACGCCATCCGGCACAGCTCCCGTGCTGGATCACGTTCCTCGGTGGCGCGGGGAAGCGCATCATCGAGGATCACATCGGCGAATCCGCGATGTACGGGGGCGCCATCGCGTCGCGTGGACCGCGGTACTGCCCGTCGGTCGAGGACAAGATCGTCAAGTTTCCCACCGCGGAGCGCCACCAGCTCTTCCTCGAGCCGGAAGGGCACGACACGCACGAGCTGTACGTCAACGGGCTATCGACGTCACTGCCCGCGCCCATCCAGCTGGCGATCCTGCATTCGATTCCCGGTCTCGAGCACGCTCGCATGACGCGGGCGGGATACGCGATCGAGTACGACTACTATCCCCCGACGCAGCTCGACTCGACACTCCAGGTGCGAGCACTCCCCGGACTCTTTTTCGCCGGCCAGATCAACGGTACCACCGGATACGAAGAGGCGGCGGGGCAGGGGCTTGTCGCCGGCGCCAACGCTGCGGCGCTCGCGCTTGGTCTTCCGGCGCTGCTTCTCGGCCGCGAGTCGTCCTATATCGGAGTGTTGATAGATGATCTCGTCACGAAGGGCGTAGACGAACCGTATCGACTCTTCACCTCGCGGTCCGAGTTTCGGCTGACGATTCGCCAGGACAATGCTTTACGCCGACTTGCGCCGGTCGGTCTGACGCTTTCGCTCTACGACGCAGAGGAGCGCGAGATCGTCGCCGCCCGCCTTGCCGCGGAAGACGAAGCGCGGCGTCTTGCAGAGTCGACGTCGATCACCCCCGAGACTGCGGCGGGTGTACTATCGGCGGCGAAGAGTAGCCCCTTGGAGCACGCCGTCCGAATTGCCGAAGTCGCACGGCGGCAGTCGATCACACTCGCCGACCTGTTTCGCGCCGCCGGGATCGGAAAGGATCTCCCCGCAGACGCCGTGGTCAGCACGGAGCTGGAGCTCAAGTACGCCGGGTATTTCGACCGCGAGCGCGCGCAGGCTGACAAGCTTCGGCGCATGGGCGATTTCTTCCTCGACGCCGCACTCCCGTACGACGAGCTTCTGTCATTGTCCGTCGAGGCGCGACAGAAGCTGGCGCGTCTTCAGCCACGAACGCTGGCGCAGGCGGCGAGTATCCCGGGTGTGAGCCCAACGGATCTTCAGAATCTCGTCATCGAGATCGAGAAGCGGCGGCGGCGTACAGGGAGGGCAGCGGACAAACGCGCCAGCTGAGCGCATGCGGCCCCGCCGGCGCGTGTGCAACCTGACGTGACGGTGACGTCTCCTTTGTGCGTGTGAGTCGCGCGTTGGCGCGCACGCCCGCCGCGCGTCGCCGCCGCGCCGTCGCACGTGGGGCCACCGACCGATCACCGAATAAGTATCCTTTCGCGTATTAATGGCGTTCGCCCACGCTTCTCAGGAGCCTGATGATGTCCGTCACTCGTTGGCTGGCTGGATCCACCCTCGCCGTCGCGGCATATGTCGCGCTCACTCCCATGGCGGCGACCGCACAGACGTCGGCGATTGGGTTGTCGACCGCTCCGTCGCTCGTAACGGCTGGGCAGGGAGAGGCGAAGGTCACCCCCGATCGCGCATCCGTGCTCGTGAACGTACAGACGCGGGCACTGACCGCAGCAGCCGCGGCGGCTGAGAATGCTCAGCGCACGAAGGCGGTGCTGGATGCCCTGGCGCAACTTGGCCTGCCCCGCGATCAACTCTCGACCGGGGGATACACGGTGTCGCCCGAGATGGTGTATGGCCGCGACGGGTCTTCTCCACCTCGCGTGAGCGGCTATGTGGTTACCAATAGCGTTCGCGCCGAAACACGCCGGCCTGAGCAAGTTGGTGCGGTCATTGACGCTGCGCTTGGGGCCGGGGCGAATATGATCAACAGCCTCAGCTTCTTTGCATCCTCGATCGAGGAGCCACGGCGGCAGGCGATCGCGGCGGCGGTCACGAGCGCCCGCGCTGACGCCGACGCGATGGCTCATGCAGCTGGAGGCTCGGTTGGTCAACTCCTCGAGCTCTCGACACAGGGCCCGACCATCCCCCCTCGACCGATGTTCGATGTCTCCGCGATGCGAGCAAGGATGGCGACGGCAGAGCCCACACCGATCAACCCGGGACAGCAGACCGTGACCGTGTATGTCAATGCCAGGTGGCAATTCATTCCCGGTTCGCGTTAAAAGCATTCGCGTCTGGATTGATTTGCGGCGGGCACGCTGCGTCCGGTAGAGCACGCCACCCCATCGCTTCTCCGTTAATGTGCCCCGGGGCACGACTGCTGAGTCGGGCCCCGCAATAAGGCAGAGCTCGCAGAATGTGCCCCGGGGCACGTTCCAGGTCCCCCGTGTCCGCGACGATGGCGTTACCTTCCCTCCGTGGCCTCCGGCCACAGCCGAGCGCCCACCACTAAGGGGAGCCACGTGGCCCGCGTCATCTCTATCGCAAACCAAAAGGGCGGAGTCGGAAAGACGACCACCGCCGTCAACCTCGCCGCAAGCCTCGCCGTCGCCGAGCGACGTACGTTGCTCATCGATGGCGACCCGCAGGGGAACGCGACGAGCGGCATCGGTGTCGAGCGTAACGCATTCGCCGCAACTACCTACGACGTCCTCCTCGGAGGAACGAGCATCGCCGAGTCTCGGCTGCGCGGCGTTCAGTTTGCGAACCTCGACGTGTTGCCGGCCACGCCGGATCTCGCGGGTGCCGAAGTCGAGCTCGTCGATGCGCCCGCCCGTGAGCGCCGGATGCTCGACGCGATCGCTCCGATACGCGACGAGTATGACTTCATCCTCATCGACTGCCCGCCATCGCTCGGACTCATCACCCTCAACATGCTCGCTGCGGCAGATGCGCTCCTCATCCCGCTGCAATGCGAGTACTACGCACTCGAAGGGCTGAGTCAGCTTCTCAATACCGTACACCTCGTGCAGCGTGGCGTGAACCCGACCCTCGCGATCTCCGGCGTTCTCCTCACGATGTACGACGCACGCCTCAACCTGTCCCGGCAGGTTGCTGCCGATGCTCGGGAGTACTTCGGCAGCAAGGTCTTTCAGACCATCGTGCCCCGCAACGTGCGGCTCGCTGAGGCGCCCAGCTTCGGTAAGCCCATCGTGCTCTACGACGTCGCAAGCATTGGTGCACAGGCCTATATGGCGGTCGCGCATGAGGTGATTGCCCGCGAGCAGCCGCCGGAGCACGCCGCTGCGGCGCCGCATCTGGAGTCTGCCAATGCCGCCTCGTATCCGCAGCTCCGAGGTGAATCGTGAGCGCTGACCATCCGCGCCGTCTCGGGAGAGGCCTCGAGGCGCTGATCTCCACGGCGAAGCAGCAGCGAGACGAACCTGCAATCGTCGAGCGTACCCGGTCGGACCTGCAGCGCCTCCGAATCTCCGAGATCTCACCGAACCCTTTTCAGCCGCGCCGCATCTTTACCGATGCAGAGCTGTCTGAGCTCGAGGTCTCCCTCAAAGCCAACGGGCTGCTTCAACCCATCACCGTGCGCACGCGTTCAACTGGCGGTTGGGAGCTGGTTGCCGGCGAGCGCCGGTTGCGGGCCGCCTCTCGACTTGGCTGGACGGAGATCCCTGCGCTCATTCGGGACTTCGACGACCGCGCGATGCTCACGCTCGCCTTGGTTGAAAACCTCCAGCGCGCCAACCTGAATCCACTCGAAGAAGCCGAGGGGTATCAGCGGCTGATCGAAGAATTCGGGCTCACCCAGCAGCAGGTGGCGGAAGTCGTAGGAAAAGACCGCACGACGATCACAAATCTGCTGCGCGTGCTGACCCTGCCGGCCGAGGTCAGGCGCATGGTCCAGCAGGGCCATCTTTCCGCGGCCCATGCTCGCGCACTCCTCGTACTCAAAGACGCTCGGCGTCAGATCGAGCTCGCCGGCGAGGCGATGACCAGACAGCTCTCCGTCCGGCAGGTCGAAGCGCGGGCTCGGGAACTCAGCACCGGCAGCACAGCCAGCCCAGCGAAACCCGGCGCTGGGCTCGGCCATATCACACCCGCACCGGGCAGCAAGGATACGGTTGACCCCGAAGTCCGGCGCGTCGAAGAGCAGCTTCGAAAGCACCTGCAGACCGACGTGCAGATTCAGCAGCTGAGCAAGGACAAAGGCTTCTTACGGATATCGTTCTACGGCGCCGACGACCTCGAGCGCTTGATGGACATCGTGGTCGGCCGCGGCCGCAGCGACTTCGACTGATAAACATCAGGTGGGGGCGCTAGCTGGCACTCGACCATTCACATCGGACTTCGTCAACCAACACGGTTTTCCACGAAGTTTTCCACAGCTTCGCAAGCACAGCGTTCACAGCTACTTACGACATAAGATCATGCACCGAGTGCTTCGACTGTCCACAGTTGTCAACACGGTCCTGGCGGTCTTGGCATTCGGCTGCGGGCGCGCCGCACCCGACCGGTCCTCTCCCTCCGCTGATGGGCGTGGCGCCGGACGGGACTCGACCGCGCCACCTGCGTTTCGAGTCGCGCTCCTTACGCCAGGACCGATCAGCGATCAGTCCTGGAACGGCGGCGCATACCAAGGTCTCCTCCGCATCAAGGACAGCCTCGGCGCCACGATCAGTCATATCCAAACAAAGACACCGGCGGAGTTCGAGGAGCAGTTCCGGCAATACGGCTCGCAGGGATACGATCTCGTCTTCGGCCACGGCTTCGAGTTCCAGGACGCCGCGAAGCGCGTCGGGCCGGACTTTCCACACACGGTGTACGTCACGACATCCAGCTCGACATCCGGCTCCAACGTCGCCGGAATGGCGTTCGCCTTCGCCGATGCCTCATATCTCGCCGGCATGGCCGCTGGGGCCCTGACCAAATCGAACGTGGTCGGCCTCATTGGGGGAACCGAGCTTCCTCCCGTGAAGGAGAGCTTCCAGGCGTTCGCACGGGGCGTGGCGCACGTCAATCCGAAGGCGGTCGTGCTTACATCCTACATCGGGAACTGGGACGACGTGAGCGCCGGCAAGGAGCAGGCGCTCGCCCAGATCGCGCGCGGGGCCGATGTGATCTTCCAGAACGCCGACGCAGCGGGCTTGGGTGTCTTTCAGGCCGCGAGGGAATCCAAGAAGGTCCTCGTCATCGGCTCGAATTCAAATCAAAACAGCGTCGCGCCCGACGTCACTGTGGGCAGCGTCGTCATCGATCTACCACACGCCTTTCTCACGGTCGCCCGTGAGGTGAAGGAGAAGCGCTTCACGGCTCGAGTGATCCAACTCGGCTCGCAGAGCGACGTCGTCAATCTGGTGTTCAATCCTTCCCTGGAATCCCGCATTCCTGCCGCGACAAGACGTGCCATCGACTCACTGCGGGCTGAGTTCCGCGCGGGACGATCGACGCCGCAGTCCGCGGCGCACTGATGACGGCACGCGCGTCCGGCGAAGCCGTCACACTCGATCGCGTCGCGCAGCACCTCGACGTACTGCTCCGCACGCACGAGATCCCGGATTACCCCGGTGCACTCAACGGCGTGCAGGTCGACCACATCGGACCAGTGCGACGGTGCGCTGGGGCAGTCGACGCTTCATTGCGTACCATCCGAGGCGCTGCTGACGCGGGCGCCAATCTTCTCATCGTGCATCA
>DASXHF010000013.1:0-4191 GCA_036488775.1 Gemmatimonadaceae bacterium
CGTTACATGGTGCGCGTCTCGAAGCTCGGCTACGCGATCGACTCGTCCTCGGTCGACGTCGGTAGCGGCGCAACAGTGGAGCACGACGTCCGCCTGCGTCCGGCGGCGGCGGTCCTCGGCAGCGTCGTCGTCACCGCGCAACGGATGGGCGAGTCGCAGGCAGCAGCGCTCGACCGCCGCCAGAGCGCGCCGAATGTCGTGAACGTGCTCGCCGGCGATGCCATTCGCGAGCTGCCGAACCTCAACGCCGCGGAAGCCGCCGGCCGCATTCCGGGCGTGACGACCGAGCGTGACGAAGGGGAGGGCAAGTACGTGCAGATTCGCGGCACGGAGCCGCGCCTGTCCAACGTCACGATCAATGGCGCGCACGTGCCGGGCACGCAGGCCGGGAGCCGGATCCCGAAGCTCGATGATATCCCCTCCGACGTGTTGGCGGCGATCGAGGTGAGCAAGACGCTCACCGCGGAGCAGGATGCCGATGCGATCGGCGGCTCGGTGAACCTGGTGACCAAGACACCGGAAGGCGCGCCGCAGGGATATGTCGCCGGTCAGTACGGACAGATGTCGCTGCTGACGCGCAATCAATTCCAGGGCGGCTTCGCGTACGGCGGTCGGTACGGCGAGCGCGGTCAGCTGGGACTTCTGCTTGGCGGTTCGGCGGACCGGAACAATCGCGCGATCAACGATCTCGAGCCGGCGTGGAACGTCGACGCCAATGGTCGATCTTTCCCCGTGGAGTGGAGCCAGCGCGACTACCTCTACCGTCGCAATCGGTACGGTCTCGGCAGCGACATCGACTACCGCTTCGCCGGCGGATCGACGGTATACCTGAAGGGACTGTACAGCTACTTCGAGAACTTCGGGACGACGTACGTCAATGACGTCGCGACCAATGCCACGGGATCCTCGTACGGCGCCACCGGCGACTCACTCGGGATCGGCAGCAAGGGGTTCGGCACTGGCGCCGAGGTGACGAGAGAAGCGTACAATCGCACGCCGCGAGAGACCATGTACGGCTTCACAGCCGGCGGGAGCACGCACTTCGGCTCGCTGGAGATGAAGGTGTCGGCGAACATCGCCGGCACGGCGCAGCACGAGAGCGACTATCGGTTCAGCCCGTTCATCTATGACGGTCCGGGTGGGCAGGGGCTGACCGTATCGTATGATGCGTCCAACCCGAAGGTCCCGACCTTCCAGTACTTGAACGGGATGAGCGGAGCGGCGAACACGCCGTCCAATTTCGCGCTCAACAACTACTTCACGACGGACGGCAACACCAACGGATACGACGACGGCGCCGCGCTCGACTTCTCGGCGCCGTGGACCACCGCAACGGGAAACAACACCTTCCGCTTTGGCGCCAAGTTCCGCGACGAGCGCAAGGACTACACGTCGAACCGCGCGTCCTTCAGATCGAGCACTCCATTTTCGCTCGCCAACGCGGGCATCGGTGTCACCGATCCGAACTACTATCAGGAGATCTCGAACGCGTTCACGCTCGGCGTCGTTCCCGATCACGTCGTGACCTCGCAGTACGAGGACACGCATCCGTTCCAGAACAACAGCAACGCGGCGCGCAATGCGCTGTCGTCGTTCACCGGCTCGGAGAAGATCTACTCCGGTTACGTGAGCAACATGGCGACGCTGGGCGCGCTCGACGCGTACGTCGGCCTCCGTGTTGAATCGACCCACTCCGCGTACTTCGGACACGTGCAGACGAAGGATTCCACCGGCGCCGCTTCACCGGTGCGCGAAGTGCCGGGCACGCAGACGTACACCGATCTCTTTCCGAGCGTCCAGCTCAAGTACACGATTGGCGAGGGCACCAACGCCCGCGCTGCCGTCACGCGCGGCATCGCGCGGCCGGACTACTCGCAGCTCGCGCCGTCGCTCGTCGGCAGCACCGACCTCGCGTCGCGCAACAATCCGTCGGCGCTCACGGCGGGCAACCCGGACCTCAAGGCGCAGCACGCGTGGAACTATGATCTTCTCGTCGAGCACTTCTTCCCGTCGGTCGGCGTGATCTCGGGTGGCGTGTTCTACAAGCAGCTGACCGACGTGATCCTGACGCGGCGGTTCGTCTACAGCGGACCGGTGACTGAGCTGAACGGCTTCCAGGGCACGCGTCCCGAGAACGGTGGCTCGGGCCACCTGCTTGGATTCGAAGCTGAGTGGCAGCAACGGTTCACCTTCCTGCCGGGCGCAGCGCGCGGGTTGGGGTTCGACGTCAACTACACCCACGTGAACTCGAGCGTGATCGTCGACACGGCCGGCCGCACGGCGCCACTGGCTCGGCAATCGCCGAACCTCGCCAACGTGGCGCTCACCTACGAGCTCGGACCCATCGCGGCGCGGGGGGCGTGGGCATATCAGGGCGCGAACATCACCTCGTACGGCGACGGTCTGCCGGATGGTCTGGGCGACACGTACTTCTACGCGCACTCCCAGATCGATGCGTCGGTGCTGTTCAACGTCAGCCCCCGCGTGCAGCTGCAGCTTCAGGGGCTCAACCTGAACAATGCGGTGTTCGGCTTCTTCCAGGGCACGCCCGATCACGACTACGCGATCCAGCGGGAGTATTACGGGCGGACGCTGTATCTGGGGGCGAAGTATGGAATCTGAGCGCGGTGAACGGTGAATCGTGAACGGTGAGTAGTTGACCTACTGGTCTGATCGACGGCCGGGCAACCCCGTTCTTGGTCGTTGGGAGCCCGGTCGACCAGTCGACCGGGCAACTGGCTGGCTCGACCGGGCAACCGGCTGGCTCGCCGCCAGGCCACCCCTGACGGTCTCTAGCGCTCGCGCCAACTTCGGGTATTGTTTTTCCCGACGCGCCGCTCCAGTTCGCTCCTTCGGGCGCGCCGCCGAATCCCTAGCATGGAGGGTTCCATGAACGTGCACCGCGTAGCATCCCACGCTGCCTTCTGGTGCGGCGTGGTCGCGCTCGTCGGATGTGCCAAAGGCGACAACAAGCCGGCCGACTCCACGACCGCGATGGCCCCGGCCGCCGCCAACACCACCAGCACCGCTTCCCCCGCCACCGCGACGTCGACGTCGGCCGGCGCAGTGGCCGCGCCGATCGTGATGGCGGATCTCGCCGGCAAGTGGAAGGTCGTCGCAGCGCCGACGAGCGGCACGGACACGTCCGCCACGGTGTCCACTCTCACCGCGACCGGCACGACCACCGGGTGGAAGACCACCTACGCGAACGGACTGGTCGTCCCGCTCAAGGTGACCGTGGCCGGCGACAGCGTCATCACCGAATCGGCAGCACCGTACAAGAGCGTTCGCCGCAAAGGCGTCATGGTCACCACGCACAACGTCTTCCGCAAGGAAGGGGACAAGCTGGTCGGCACCGTGACCGCACACTACAAGACGAAAGGCGCGGATTCGGTGCTCGTGCTCAAGACGGAAGGAACGAAGCAGCCGTGATCGGCGCGTAGCTCTCGGATCACGAGCGCGGCGCCGGCAGCGCAAGCCGCCGGCGCACGCGCTCGAACCGCGGATCGGCGCGGAGATCGTCGAACAACGGCCCCATGATCGCGGGCCACAGCGAGAAATCGTCGAACGACCGATCGAGCCACACGAACGCTTGATCGTAGTCGCGCAGACCGGCGTACACCTCGGCCACCGCGAAGGCGCTCCCCGACCCGGTCGGGAGACCGGCGCGCAGCTCGGCGAGTACCTGCTCTGCCTCCGCCCGGGCCCCGGACCGGGCGAGTGCGTAGCCTAGCAGCGCCATCGACTGAGGGCTGCGGGAGGCGTCCGGCTGCAGCACGTCGATCGCGTCCGCCCACTGACCCTTGGTCAGAAAAACCTCCCCGACGTATCGTGCGGTACGACGCAGCGGCGGATGCAGACTGGCGACGTTGCGCAGTTGAGCCAGCGCGTCGTCATATCGCCGAGCGAAGTAGAGCGCGCGGCCGAGCTCCGCGTGCGCGGCCGGCGAGAGCGGCTCCGCGGTCAGCCCTCGCTGCGCCTCCGCCAACTCCTCCGCCGGCCGCTCCATCCACTCGTAGGCCTTTCCCAGATACGCGTGGGCGTCGCTGGAGTTGGGGTCGAGCGCGAGTCCCCGCTCGATCTCGCGGGCTCCGCCTGGTATGTCGTAGCCGAACAGTCGCACGATCCCGAGCGCGGTGTGCGCGAACGGGAGCGAGTCGTCGAGCGCGATCGCCTTTCGCGCGGCGATCG
>DASXHF010000166.1:0-20058 GCA_036488775.1 Gemmatimonadaceae bacterium
CACGACGACCGTTGCCCCACCCAGCGCGCTGTCGGAGTCCGCGCGATGCACGTGTCCGACGACGGCTCCCCTTCCCGCCGGCAGCACGAGACCGGGACAGGCACCCAGCCGCAGCGTCGCACCGGACGGCGTCGCGAGATCGAGCCGCGCATGCTCCCCTTCGCCGACCACGACGGTCTGTCCGGGGAGCGCCAGCTCGAGGGAATCCAGCAGGTCGGTCGAAAACGACACCGCGTATTCACCAGCGGTGAGACTGTCCACTCGATAGCGGCCGTGGTCGTCGGTGGCCGCGCTGAGGTAGACCGAGGGCTGCGGCCGCAGCCTCGTGACGAACACCACTGCACCAGCGGCGGGGCGTGCGCGAACGCTGTCGTGGACGACACCCTCGAGCCGCGCCGTCGTCGCTTGAGCGGCGGCGTACGATGGGAACAGCAGGACGATCATCGCCGCGGCAAGCCGGCACCCGCACCGAGCACGGGGCCCGGAGCGCGGCGAACGGGAAGGAACGGGACATGGGCGCATGACGTCTATCCTCTCCTGAAAAGCGCGACTTCGCCAGGATGGCCGGCTACGCGTTAACTTCCGCGCATGGGTCGATTCCGATATCTCACCGCTGACGTGTTCACGAGCCAGCCCTTCGGCGGGAACCAGCTCGCGGTGTTTCCGGACGCGCGTGGCATCCCCGAGCATCGGCTGCTCGACGTCGCCCGTGAATTCAACTTCTCTGAGACCACGTTCGTCTACCCGGCGCGCGACGCCGCCCACACTCGGCAGGTCCGAATCTTTACGCCGGGCGCCGAGGTTCCGTTCGCCGGACACCCGACCGTCGGCACGGCGCACGTGCTCGCGACGATCGGAGAAATTCCTCTCGCGGGCGACGAGACGCGCATCGTCTTCGAGGAGCAGGTCGGACCGGTACCGGTGACGATTCGCGCGCTCGACGGACGGCCGATCTTCTCGCAGCTCTCGGTCGCGAAGCTTCCCGAGGCCGGCCCGCCGCCGCCGTCGCGCGCCGCCCTCACACGGGTGCTGGGACTTCGTGAGAACGACCTGCTCGACGACCGATGGTCCCCTCAGCCGTTCAGCTGCGGGCTCCCGTTCCTGTTCATCGGGCTCCGCGACCGCGACGCCGTCGCCCGCGCGCACGTCAAGCTCGATGAATGGCAGTCGACGCTCGCCGGCCAGTGGGCGTCCGAGGTGTTCGTGTTCGCTCGCGGCGGCGAGCGACCCGGCACCGATTTCCGGGCCCGCATGTTCGCGCCGGGTCTCCGCGTCGCCGAGGACCCGGCGACCGGCAGCGCATGCGCGGCGTTCGCCGGCTATCTCGCGGCGCGCGATGCCCGGCAAGAGGGGACGCTCCGCTGGACGATCGAGCAGGGCTTCGAGATGGGACGGCCGAGCATGCTCGAGGTCGAGGCTGATGTGCGCCACGGAACGCTCGTCGCGGTGCGGGTCGGCGGAGCAAGCGTTCTGATATCCGAGGGGACGATGGAGATCAGCTGACCTGCGGCGGCCGCCTGGCGTGTCGAATCGCGCTGGCGACGCCGACGAGACACCCGGCGACCGCCACGGCGATGCCGGCGTTCGACTCGTCACGCGCCCGATCGGCGGCGGCGAGCGCCGACTGCCCGCGCGGTCCGGGATGCTCGTAGGACAGCGTTGCGATCGCCCTGAGACGGGTCGCCGCGTCGAGATACAGCGCGATCCCGACGACGAGCAGCAGTAGCGCGGCGTAGTCGACCAGCCGGTCGGCACGAGAGACGGTAGCCATGGTGTTGATTATGCTGGACTCGATTCGTCGAAACCTTCGCTGACACGTCGGGTGCCGGTCGCCCGCCGACTTGGCCCCCGGTACCTCCTTCGCTCTCCGCTTTCGTGCCCTTCCGCATCCTCGTCACCGACGACATCGACGCCGACGGTGTCGCACTCCTGACGGCCGAGCCGTCGTTCATCGTGGACGAGGTGCCGACGCTGCCGCGCGAGGAGCTGCTCGCGCGCATCGCCGACTACGACGCGCTCGTGGGCCGCAGCGCAACCCGCGTCACCGGCGAGCTGCTGAAGCGCGCCACCCGGCTCCGCGTGGTCGGGCGGGCGGGCGTCGGCGTCGACAACATCGCCATCGACACCGCCACGGCCCTGGGCGTCGCGGTGATCAATGCGCCGGCAGGCAATACGATCGCCGTCGCCGAGCTCTTCTTCGGCGCGCTGCTCGGCCTCCTGCGTCACATCCCGCACGCGGCCACGTCGATGCGCGAGGGTCGCTGGGATCGCGCCCAGCTGCTCGGCACGGAGCTCAAGGGGAAGACGCTGGCCATCGTCGGCGTCGGGCGCATCGGCGGGGAGATCGCGACGCGTGCGCTCGCGTTCGGCATGGACGTAGCCGGCTACGACCCGTACGTGAGCGACGACCGCTTCCGTGCCCTCAGGATCCGTCGTCTCGGCACGCTCGAGGAAGCGCTCGACACCGCCGACGTCGTGACGGTCCACACGCCGCTCACCGAGGAGACCGAGGGGATGATCGGCCGCCGCGAGCTGGCACGCCTCAAGAGTGGCGCAATCGTGGTCAACATGGCGCGGGGCGGCATCGTCGAGGAGAGCGCGCTCGCGGCGGCGCTGGAGAGCGGCCAGCTGCGGGGCGCCATCGTCGACGCGTTCTCCAAGGAGCCGCTGGCGCCGGACCATCCGCTGCGCCGCGCGCCGAACGCCCTCCTCACGCCGCACATCGGCGCGTCGAGCGCCGAAGCGCAGCGCAACGTGGCCGTGGACGCGTGCGCCGCGGTGCGTGACGCGCTGCTTCACGGGGAGCTCTCGCGCTCGATCAACGTCGCCGGTGCCGGCACCGGCGACTGGCGCGAGCTGCAGCCGGCACTGCACGTCACACGGCGCGCGGCGGCCGTGGCACGCGCGATCCTCGCCGACCGCGGCGTGCGCGCCGTGCAGCGCCTCTCGCTCCGCGTGGGACCGGAGCTCAGCGGTGCATCCGCCGCGCTGCTCGCCTCGGCGGCCGCTGGTGTGCTCGAAGGAACCGTGGACGTGGAACGGTTGAACCTGATCAACGCGCGCTCGCTTGCCGAAGCGCGCGGCATGGAGCTGTCCTGCTCCGAATCGATGTCGCTCGGCAACGACCACGCCGTGCAGGTCAGCCTGAGCGGCGGGATGCAGGAGCTGGCGGTGACGGGTGCCGCGCCCGATGGAACGCCTCCGCGGCTCACGCGCATCGGCGGGTTTCACATCGACGTCGCGCCACGCGATACGCTCGTCATCCTCACCAACAACGACGTGCCCGGCGTCATCGGCCGCGTCGGCACGGTGCTCGGCGACAATGGCGTCAACATCGCCGAATACCATCAGGCCCGGCTCGCGCAGGGTGGCGAAGCGCTCGCCGCGATCAGCGTCGACGGCACGGTGGATCCCGGGGTCCGCGAGTCGCTGCTCAAGCTGCCCGACGTCAGCTCGGCGACCGTCGTCCACTTCCACAGCGCATGACGGCTCGCGCGGCCGCGCCGGCCATCGCGCGCGACGAGGACGTCCGGCGGGCCTACTCCGCCGACGCGTCGGGGCTGGTGCTCGTTCCGGAGGGCGTCGCGCGACCGGCGAGCGCGGACGAGGTGGCCGCGCTGCTCGCGGAGGCTGCATCGACGCGGACGCCGGTCACCGCGGCGGGAGGGCAGACCAGCACCACCGCGGCGTCGATCAGCGATCGAGGAATCGTGCTCTCGCTCCGTGCGATGCAGCGGGTGATCGAGATCGATCCGGTCGCACGCGTGGCGCGCGCCGAGGCGGGCGTGCTCGTGGGTGACCTGAAGCGTGCGTGCGCGATCCATGGTCTTCTGCTCGCGCCGGATCCGACGAGCGAAGAGGAGTGCACGGTCGGCGGCGCGGTGGCATGCAATGCATCGGGGGCGCGGAGCCTGCGCTACGGTGCGACGCGTCCGCACGTGCGAGCACTGCGCGTCGCCCTCGCCGACGGCTCCATCGTCGAGCTGCGGCGCACCGCCCTCGAGAAGAACACGGTGGGCTATGCGCTCGCGCACGATCCCGCGGACTGGTTCATCGGCAGCGAAGGGACGCTCGGTGTCGTGGTCGAGGTGGAGATCGGGCTGTTGCCGCTTCCGGAACAGGTGATCGGCCTCGCGGTTCCATTTGCCACCGAGCAGGACGCGCTCCGCTTCGTGGTGGCCGCGCGCGAGAGCTCGCGGGTGCATCCGCGCTGCCTGGAGTTCTTCGACGCGCTCGCCCTGGACATCACCCGCGCGGCCGAAGGATCGCTCGACTGGGCACTCGGCGCTTCCGCCTACGTGTACACCGAGGAGGTTCCCCGACACGGCGAGGATGCCTCGCTCGACGACTGGCTCGCGCTCGCCGAATCGCATGGCGCGCTGTCCGACGACGTGCGCGTGTACGAAGGGGAAACTGCATTGCGGGAAGCGCGGCGCGTTCGGCACGCCGTCCCCGCACACATGAACGAGCGCGGTGCAGCGCGACGGATGCACGGCGGACGCAAGGTCTCCACCGACTGGGCAGTCCCGTACCGGTCGCTGGCGCGGGCGATCGGTCGCGCACGCCTGCTCGCGCAGGAAGCCGGCATCCCCCAGGCCGTGACCTACGGTCACGCCGGCAACGGCCATCCCCACCAGAACTTCATCGCCCACGATCCGGACGAGCTCGCGCGCATCGAGCGTGTCGTCGAGGCAACGCTGCGTGAAGTCATCGCGCTGGGCGGCACCGTCGCGGCCGAGCACGGCATCGGCAAGATCAAGCGGAAGTGGCTGTCGCTGCAGATGTCGCCGCTCCAGGTGCGCGCCATGGAGGCGGTGAAGCGCGAGCTCGATCCGGCGGGCATCCTCGCGCCCGGCAACGTGTTGTGACGTCCCCGGGATTCGCGAGCGTGGTGCTCGACGTGGACTCGACGTTGTGTGGCGTGGAAGGGATCGACTGGCTCGCCGAGCAACGAGGTGGCGACGTCGGACGACAGGTCGCGCAGCTCACCGATCGCGCGATGCGCGGCGAGATCGCGCTCGACGCCGTGTATGGTGAACGACTCGCCCTCGTGTCGCCGACGCGGGACGAGATGCGCGAGCTGGCTCGCGTCTACGTCGCGACGTTGGCGGCGGGTGCGGCGCCCGCGGTGCGCCGACTCTGCCGCGCACACCGCCGCGTGGTGCTCGTGAGCGGCGGTCTGCGGGAGGCGATTCTTCCCCTCGCCGCGGAGCTCGAGCTCGCGGAGGCCGACGTACATGCCGTGTCCGTGCAGTTCGGACCGGATGGCCGCTACGCCGGCTACGACGCCACCTCGCCGCTGGCGACGGCGGACGGCAAGCGGCACGTCGTACGATCGCTCGGCTTGCCCCGGCGCATCCTTGCTATGGGCGACGGCGCCACAGACCTTGCGATGCGCGCCGACGTCGACACGTTCGCGGCGTTCACCGGCTTCGTGCGCCGCGAGCCCGTCGTCGCCGCGGCGGATCTCACGCTCGAGTCCTTTGACCAGCTCGTGGAGCTCGCTCTCGGATGACCGCACACCTGCTCACGAACGGCACTTTTTTCTTCCCCGGACCCACCGAGGTGCGGACCGAGGTGCTGCAGGCGATGACGCGACCCATGATCGCGCATCGCGGGCCAGCCTTCGAGACGATGTTCGAGCGGCTGCAGATCGCATTGCGATCGATCTTCGGCAGTCGACGGCCGATCTACGTGAGCAGCTCGTCGGCGACCGGATTGATGGAGGCGGCGATCCGCTGCGCGCCCGCCGGCCGCGTGCTCTCGATCGTGAACGGCGCCTTCTCGGCGCGATTTGCCGCGATCGCGCAGGCGTGCGGGCGCGAGACCATCGTGGTCGAGGTTCCGTGGGGCGAAACCGTCGACCTCGAACAGCTCGCGGAACGGTTGAGCGCGGGAAGGTATGCCGTCGTGACCGTGGTGCATTCGGAGACGTCGACCGGTGCCCTGACCGACGTCCGCGCCGTGACGAGGATGGCACGGGAGCATGGCGCGGTGTGCCTCGTGGACTCCGTGACGGGCATCGGCGGAGCGGAGCTGCGGTTCGACGAGTGGGAGTTGGACTTCGCGCTCACCGGCTCGCAGAAGGCGCTCGCGCTCCCGCCCGGTCTCGCGTTCGCCGCCGCGTCGCCGTCGTTCATCACGGCGGCGCGCAACGCGGCGGCGCGCGGGCTGTACTTCGACCTCGTCGAGTTCGACGCGTACGCCGCGAAGCACCAGACGCCGAACACGCCGGCGATCTCGCTCTTCTATGCCGCGGAAGTGCAGCTCCAGGCGATCGCGGCCGAGGGGATGCCGGCGCGGTGGGCGCGGCACCTCGCGATGGCGACGCGGACGCACGCGTGGGTGGGTGAGCTCGCGT
The DNA here is from genome assembly GCA_036488775.1 of Gemmatimonadaceae bacterium. GTDB lineage: Bacteria > Gemmatimonadota > Gemmatimonadetes > Gemmatimonadales > Gemmatimonadaceae > AG11. The sequence continues at coordinate 6,362 of DASXHF010000166.1, forward strand.
CGCGCCACGGTGACGCGTTCCGCGTGCTGGCTCGAGCCGGCCATCGTTCGCCGACCGTTACGAGCATCACCCTTCCCGCTTCGCTGCCATCGTCGACGCTGCTGGCCGCAGTGGCGGAGCGGGGATTCACGATCGGCAGCGGCTACGGGAAGAACAAGGAGACGACGGTGCGGATCGGCCACATGGGCGATCACACGCCGGAGGGATTGGAGCGCTGCCTGCAGGCGTGCGGGGAGGCGCTGGCGGCGCTCGACTGACGACGACTGGACGACGACAACTGACGGCAACCTGACAGTTGACTGATGACAGTGCAAGCTGACAGCTGTGAGTATCAGCTGTGAGTCGACAGCCGTGCGTTCAGCCGTGCGTATCAGCGGTCAGTATCAGCTGTTTGTCATCGCTGCGGAGGTGGTCGCCCCACGCCCGCACGCGGTCGCGACCCGAGCGCTTGGCGGCGTAGAGTGCGATGTCGGCGCGCTGCGAGAACAGCGCGGCGGCATCGCCGTCGAGCAGGGGTGCACCGGAGACCACGCCGATGCTCGTGGTGATGCGCATCGGCGGCCCGCCCGGCGTGGCGGGCGGGAAGGCATGGCGGCGCAGCACCTCGCACAGGCGGTTGGCGAACTGGAAGGCGCCCGCGGCATCGGTGTCGGGGAGCAGGACCGCGAACTCCTCACCGCCGGTCCGCGCCACGACGTCGCCCGCGCGCTTCGTGTGGTTGAGCAGCGTGCCGGCGGCGCGGAGCACCTCGTCGCCCGTGAGGTGACCGTAGGTGTCGTTGATGGCTTTGAAATGGTCGAGGTCGAGCGCCAACAGAGCCAGCTCGCTGCCGGCGCGCGCCGACCGCGCCACTTCGCGCGCGAGCGCCTGGTCGAAGCCGCGCCTGTTGAGACAGCCGGTCAGCGGGTCGGTGAGCACCATGCTCGCGAGCTGTGAGCGGACGCGATTGTACGCACGGCCGACGCGTGTGATGGCGTCGGGCCGGACGTCCGCCGTCTCGTCGTACGACTGCGAGAAGTCGCCCTCCTCGGCGCTCTCGAACAGTCCGACGATCACCTGGAGTCGGCGGCGTACATGTCCCGACTGCACGATCACCAGCACGGTGCCACCGGCGCCGATCGCGAGCGACCAGAGCTCCTCGACGCGGTCGATGACGAGGGCATGGCGAGACGCGAAGACGATGAGGATCGCGTAGCCCAGGACGGAGAGGACGATCGTGCGCCAGGCCTGGCGACGACCGAAGTAGAAGTTCGCGAGATGGATGACGATCATCGCGCCGAACAACGCGCGCTCGTAGTGCGCCGGTGTCGTGCCGACGACCGTCATCGCGAAGATGAAGGCGAGGTCGCCCGCCATGACGAGCGTGACGACGGCCGGCGACGCGCGCCGCCGGTGTCCGATCGCGATCGCCGTTGCGCCGGCGAACGCCGCGTAGACGAAGGTGACGCCGAGCAGCATCGCCGGGCTGCCCCGGCCGGCGAGCCAGAAGATGAACGCGAGCTGGACGAGCGTCGCGCCGAGCGCCGCGGCGATGCGTGAGCGGGCCTGCCCAACGAGCACATCGCCGGCGGCGACGTCGCGCTGCGCGCGTTGAGTCTTCGGCGCCCGAGCGCGGATCGTGTCCACGGTGGACAGACTGACCGGCGGGCGGTCCATGAGAGGAGGAGCGATCATCGATCGCGTGAAAGGGCGACGGACATGCCATCCGCCGGCGTTCAGTCAAGGTGTTCTTACACAATCACTTGCGGCGCATCGACGACCGTCCGTCCGATGCCTGGCCATGGCGCAACGCCGGAGGTAGGTCATTCTGCGGCGGGACCGCGGGTGAGGTGGGTCACCGGTTCGAGCCGGCGGGTCCGCGACCACGGCGGACGGCGGGACGGATTGACCGTCGATTTGTGATGTCCGGCCGGTCACCGACATCCGTCTCCCTCGAGATACCGGACTCGGCCGCAGGAGTTCCCTATGCGACCGCGCCGGCGAGCCTCGGGGCAACCTCGTTCGGAACGCCGGACGGGCGCCGCTCGCCCACCTGTTGCCGCCACATCGCGTAGTAAAGCCCCGTGCGCGCCAACAGCTCCTCGTGGCGCCCCTCCTCGACCACGCGGCCCCGCTCGAGGACGAAGATCCGGTCGGCGTGGAGCACGGTGCTCAACCGATGCGCGATGAGCACGGTGATGACGTTCGCCGATTCGGCGACGTCGCGCATCGTCCGGCTGATCTCTTCTTCCGTGAGGGAATCGAGCGAGCTGGTGGCCTCATCGAACACGAGGAGATCGGGGTCGCGCAGCAGCGCGCGGGCGATGGACAGTCGCTGCTTCTCGCCTCCCGAGATCTTCATGCCCCCCTCGCCTATGATCGTGTCCAGACCCTGGTCGGCCCGGTTGAGCAGTGACGTCGCCGCCGCGCGGCGCAGCACGTCGAGGCACTCGGCGTCCGACGCAGCGGGATGCACGAACAGCAGGTTCTCCCGGATCGTTCCGCTGAAGAGCTGCGCGTCCTGCGTCACGAAGCCGATCCGTTCGCGGAACTTGTCGAGATCGACGCGATCGCTGGGAATGCCGTTGTAGAGAATCTGCCCCGCACCGGGCCGGTAGAGTCCCACCAGCAGCTTCACGAGCGTCGTCTTGCCGGCGCCGGACGGACCGACGAATGCCACCGTCTCCCCCTTCCGAACTTCGAACGACACGTCGGATAGCGCGGGGACGGCGGCCGTGGCGTGGGTGAAGCTGACGTCGCGAAAGGCGAGCAGCTCGAGGTCGTCCACCGCCACCGGGTGCTCGGGCTTGGGGTCGACGGGGATGCTGAAGATCTCGTCGAACTTGGCGAGCGATGCCTCCGTCTCGCGATAGACGTTGATGACGTTCCCCAGCTCTTGCAGCGGACCGAAGATGAAGAACGAGTAGATCAGCAGCGAGAAGAACTGCCCCACGGTGATCTGCCGCTCGAAGATCAGATAGAGCATGAGGAACAAAATGCACGTGCGGAGAAAGTTGACCGCCGTGCCCTGGATGAAGCTCAGCGAGCGAAGGTACCGCACCTTCTTGAGCTCGAGCCGGAGAATCTTCTGTGTCGTCGCATTGAGCCGGAGCTCCTCCTGCTTGGCGAGGCCGAGGCTCTTCACGAGCTCGATGTTGCGCAGCGACTCGGTCGTGGCGCCGGCGAGGGCGGTCGTCTCGGCGACGATGACCTTCTGGATCTGCTTGATGCGGCGGCTGAGCACGGAGCTCAGAATGCCGAGCAGCGGTACGGTGAGGAAGAACGCCGGCGCGATCGCCCAATGGGCCTTGAAGGCGTACACCATCACGAACGTGACGCCAACGAGCGTGGTGAAGACGAGATTGACGAACGCCGTGATGAAGCGCTCGGTGTCCGACCGCACCTTCTGCAGCTTGCCGAGCGTTTCGCCGCTGCGCTGGTCCTCGAAGGTCTGGAAGGGGAGCGCGAGCGAGTGGCGGATGCCGTCGGAGTAGAGGTCCGCGCCGACGCGCTGGACGACGACGTTGACGAAGTAGTCCTGGAAGTTCTTGGCCACACGCGAGACGAAGGCGACGCCCACCGCCATCGCGAGCAGTAGCGCGACGCCCTTGAAGAACTGGATGCGCGTGTACTTGTCGTACTGCGTCGCATAGCTGTCGATCACGTGCCGAAAGATCAGCGGATCGAGCAGCGAGAAGATCTGGTTGATCGCCGCCAGGACGAGCGCCAGGATGACGAAGCGCCAGTACGGCTTGAGATAGCGAAGGAGGGTGCGCATGGGGATCGGTGAAGCCGTGAAACGGTGAAACGGTGAATCAGTGAATCGGTGAATCGGCTGGTGACTCGGTGACTCGACGGCACAGGCCACCACCCGCGTGGAAGATGCGTCGAGACGGCTCCAGGCTGGTTGTAGCCTTTCGATGTTGAGTCACCGAGTCACCAGCCGCCATACCGTTTCACCGATTCACCGATTCACGGCCTCACCGTCTCACCGTCTCACCGCACAACGGCATGACCTCCTCGGCGAACCGCTCCATCTCCTCGAGCTGTGGGCTGCACTGCAGGAGCAGGAGTCCCACGCCGGCGTCCTTGAACCCGCGCACCTGCTCGGCCACCTGCTCCGCCGTGCCCACCAGGCCGGCGCGCAGGCCGCGGTTGGACACCGAGTAGTCCTCGAGCGACACGCGCGACTCGAGCTGGGTATTCGCCAGCCAGTCCTGGTAGTTGTTGTAGCCCGGTGAGCCCGGGGACACGTTGGTGATCCGCTCGAGCTCCCGCTTGGCGGCGGCTTCGGTTTCCCGCACGATGACGTACGCGGCCATGCCGTATTCCATCGGCGTCCCTCCCGCGCGTTCGCGGCGTGCGCGCATGTCCGCCACCTTCGGCGCGACGTGCGATACCGGATCGCCGTGCATCACGTACGCGTCGCACTTGGCGGCGATGAGATTCTTGGCCGTCTCCGACTCACCACCCGCGTAGATCGTCGGGCGTGGACGTCGCGCGGGCTTCGGTTCGACGATCAGGTCGTCGACCTTGTAGTAGGTGCCGCGGTGCGTGAGTCGTGATTCGGTCCACGCGCCGCTCACGACGTCGAGCCATTCCGCGGTGCGTGCGTAGCGGTCGTCATGCTGATCGAAGTGGACGCCATATCGCCGTGCTTCGTCGGCCCACCAGGCGCTGACGACGTTGAGCGCGAGACGCCCGCTCGAGATCTGGTCGATGTTCGCCGCCTGCTTGGCGAGAAGCGCCGGCGGGTGGAACTGCGGCCGCACCGCCACCATGAGCTCGAGCGTCTCCGTGACCGCCGCCAGGGCCGCGGCGGTGCTCCACGCGTCGAGCGCCGGCGCGTCCGCTCCCTTGATGTCGTTGAGAAAGAGCTCGGCGATGAGCGTAAGGTCGAATCCGATCTGCTCGCTGCGCTGCGCGAGACGGCGCGTGTAGGCCCACGTCGCGTCCATCCGCTCGTCGTCCACGTTGCGCAGCCATCCGCCGAACACGGGCATCCAGTAGCCGAAGCGCATCCGCGCCGGAGCGCCGCTCGCGTCGGCCGGCCGGCGCTCCGGCAGTGTGGCCGCGCTCACGCGCCAACCTCGGCGGGCGCACCGAAGGCACGGACCTCGAGGTAGTCCACGAGGTTCACCCACGGATCGAACCCGACGACGTTGGGCGCGTCGGCTACGAAGTTGGAGAGCGCGTTGACGTCGTAGAAGTAGTGCTTGCCGTCGCGATCGTCGACGAGGTACTCGATCCCGCCGACGTCGAGCTGCGTGAACTGCGCGATCCGCTCGACCTGCGCGATGATGTCGGCCGGCGGCGACGCTCGCTCGACGCGAAGGCCGGTCTTGGGCGCATCGATCGCGCACGCGCCGCGCACCAGCTCCACGCCGGTGGTCGTCTGACAGGCGTCGGCGGGGCAGAGATCGAACGATCCCGTCGCCGGGTAGACATTGATCGCGTAGAGGAATTTCCCGCCGAGCGTCTCGACGCGCGTGATGTGGCCGTCGCGGAGCGGTGCGGCCTCCTGCACCAGCGCGACGTTGTCGACCCCCAGCGACACCGCGCCTTCGCTCAGCGAGCGCTCGAGGACTTTCGCACTCTCGTATTTCGTGATCCCGGCGCCGCTGCCACCAATGTTCGCCTTCACGAGCACCGGATAACGCAGATCCTCCGCCGCCGCGACCGCCTGCGACGGGTCGTTGATCACGACCGAGCGAGGATACGGGAGCCCGAGCGTCGCGAGCGCGTCGAGCTGCGTCGCCTTGGACAGCTCGTATCCGTACGTCATGCTGCCGTTCACGACCGGCACGCCGATGCGCTCGAGATGTCTCAGCCAGTGCAACGTGTGAAACGTCGATTGGCCATGACCGCGCAGATACGCCGATGGGCTCGCGCGATTGAAAACGAGCGAGTAGGGGACGCTTCGCTCGGACGGATCGTAGCGATGCGCGGCTGCATCGAGGCGGACGTAGGAGATCCCGCGGCGTTCCAGCTCGGTGAAGAGCGGCCGGAACCAATCGGGGTGCTCATGATAGACGGCAATGGGTCGCATGGGAGACATAGTCCAGAATGGTGTGAAGCGTTCCGATTGGTGCCCCGGTGCATCGCGCTCAGGCGGCCGAAAAACAGAACGCCCCGATCGCTTGGGATCGGGGCGCGTCGTCGACCGTGCTTACGTCGAGAATCTATACGCGTGCGTCGCCCGTCCCATGCGGCAGATGCCACATGTGATAACACGCGCACGTGTGGGCGACTGTTGAAGCGGCGCACCAGGTCACGAAGGAAGACTGGCGCCCGCCCAGGATGAAGTCAAGGCGAGTCGATCGGTGAAACGGAGGGTGAGAGTGGTGAGGAACGGAATGCACGGAACGGGCGGAAACGGCTGAAACGGCGGATCTGTCCCTCGTAGAAACTGGCCCCCGTTCGCCAAGTCGGCCCCGCGACCCAACAAGCCTTGTCTTTTGTGGCTGACGGGATGCTGATGCGGCGCCTGGACGCTGCGGGTGTGCCCTTATCGGCCCGTTCCGCCGTTTCCGTCGTTTCCGTGCATTTCGTTACTGGTGTCGCCACGGCACAACCGCTCGATCACCCAATCCCCAGCCCCTTCACCAACCCGAGACTGATCGCGAGCAACAGCAGGAGCGCACCGGTGGCGGTCGCGGTGACCGCCGCGCCCACTTTCCCTAGTGCGCGGACGTCGACGCCGAGACCCAGGGCCGCCATCGCGAGCACGGTGAGCGCACCGGACACGGTTCTTGCCACGTCCACGACCACGGCTGGCACGACACCGGTGGCGCGCACGCCGGCGAGCAGTAGGAATCCGACGATGAACCACGGCACGAGCCGCCCGAGGGCGATCCGGGCGCGCGGCTGCCTGCCTCGGCGCCGCAGCGCCACCGACACGCCGAGCACGATGGGTCCGAGCATCAGCACGCGCGTCAGCTTCACCAGCGTCCCCACCTGCCCGCTCAGCGTGCTCACGGGCAGGGTCGCGGCGAGAACCTGCGGAACGGCGTACACGGTGAGGCCCGCGATGACGCCGTACTGATACTCCGACAGCGAGAGCACGCCCCTCAGATGCGGCAGCGTGAGCACGACGACGACTCCCAGCACCGCGGTGAACGCGATGCTCGACGCCACGTCGCCTGGCTCTGCGTCGATCACCGGTGCGACGGCAGCGATCGCCGAGTTGCCGCAGATCGCGTTGCCGACGCCGACGAGCAGAGCGAGCTTGCGACGCAATCCGAGCGCCCGCCCGAGTCCGTACCCTGTACCCAGCGCTGCGGCCACCGCCACCACGATGCCCAGCGCCAGGACTGGACCGGCGCGCAGCAGCAGCGGCACATCGAGGGTGAGGCCGAGCAGGACGATCGCGACTTCGAGCAGCTGCTTTGCCGAGAGGTCGATCCCCGGCTTCCAGCGCGCATCCGGGGTCCATGCGGTTCGTGCCGCCGCACCGATCAGGATGGCGAGCACCAGCGGCTCGATCCACGCTCGGCCAAGAAGCGCGTGCTGGGCGGCGCCACCTGCGGCCGCGGCGAGCGAGATGGCGATACAGAGCGCGAGGCCCGGAAGGACGCGCTGCGGAACGAAGCCGGATTTCATGCCGAATCGTAGGGCACGACACGGCGTGGATGAAGCCCGCTAGAACCTCGCCTCGACGTAGGTGTCAACGCGCCACTGCTTCTCGGGATACAGTCCGCGCGCGACGTCGAAGCGGACGAGCCCATCGAGCAGCGTGGCGCCGACGCCCACGCCGGACATCGGCCGTCCGGTGACGGTGCCGGTGGTGAGACCCGTGAGCGTCATGTCCCGCCAGTGACGCCGGTCGCCCGCCCAGCCGAAGTCGGCGAAGGCGACGGGACGCACCGCCTCGAGGCCGTAGGCGACTTCTCCGCGTGCAAGCCAGAACGCATCGCCCACCGCCGCGCCTGGCCGCTCCCCGCGCACGGTCTGCACGCCGCCGAGGTACCAGAGACGTTGCGCGGGCACCGTACCCATCCCGCTGCCGGCGGCGAGGGTGAGCGCGGCGGCGCCGTTGCCGATGCCGTGTGAGGCCGTGAGATCCAGCGCCGCGCGTCCGTACGTCGCCGTGTCGCCACGCGCACCCTCGAGCCGCGCGTCGGAGAACAGCTGGAATCCCTGCGGGTCCAGCCCGAATGCGTTCGTCCACCGACTCCGGAACCCGTAGTACGTCCCTCGTTCGGCCTCCAGGTTCGGCTCGAACGTCGAACCATGTAGGGCGCGCGCGAGCGAGAAGGTGGTGCGCTGCCGTGCGGTGCGCTGCTGCTCGGCGAACAGTCCCCAGGTGAACGCACCGCCGGACGGTTCGTCGGGGGTGGAGGCGAGCTCCACCCCGCTCGCGCGGTAGTAGAACCCTTCGTCGCGACCGAACAGAAAGGCGGAGATCGAGCTACCGAGGCTGAGCGGATTGCCCCAGTCACCCGCCGAGACCAGGCGGTTGTAGGCGGTGAGCGACAGGGTGCGCCGCAGATCGCTGCGTGCACCGGTGAGCTCCAGGTTCGGTTCGCGGTCGGCGACGCCGATTCGTCCGAGCGCGTGCGCGGAGTATCCATCGCCCAGCTCTTGATCCACGCGCCCGCCGAGCGAAAGGCCTTCCACGCGGTTGTACCGCGGGTTGAGCGCATTCAACACGGGAAGCTGCGGCGCGTACCGCGCCTGCGTGCTCATCGACAGCGCCTGCGATACCAGCGCGTCCATCTCGGCGCCGCCGAACACCTCGTCGGCCTTGTCGTAGATGGAGGGCGGCAGATCGGGAGAGTTTGCGAGTCGTGCCGAATCACACGGAACGCGCACGAAGATTCGATTCGGCGCTCCCTCACGATGACGCGTGAACGTCCGGTTGCCGGTGCTGTCGCACTTCATCCGTACGGCTTGGCGGCGCGCTCGTGCCGAATCGCGCGCCGTCTTCGGCTGGTCGGCGTCGCCGATGCCGACGTTGATGTCCAGGCCCGCGGGGCGCGACGAATCCGCGGAGACGGGGATCGGTGGCAGCGCGTCGCCGGCGTTCACACGATCGTACTGGAACTTCTGCTCGAGCTTGAAGGGGAGGTGCATGAAGCCCACGGTCGCGCTCCCCTCGGCAACCTGAACACGCGGCAGCCAGAAGCGGCCCTGAAAGAGGCCGTACTCCACACCGATCGCGCTGACCTGCGCGGTCATCGGGAACATCATCGGCTTGACCCACGCCGGCACGTCCTTGAACGCCGTCGAATCCTCCTCCTCGGCCACCGTCTTCATGTCCATCGGCACGCTCATGCGGTAGGCCGCACGCACGAGGTGCCCGTCGCTCATGTCGAACCAGAGCGATCCGACGGCGAGGCGCCAGCTCGGCATGCGGGGACGCACCTTGAGCTCGCGAAGCCGGATCGTGCGCGAGTCGGGCAGTCGGAAGGTGACCGAATCTCCCGTCTCGAAGGTGTAATAGGCCTCGGATCCGTCGGCGATCGGGTTGACGATTCCGTCATTCTCGTCGACCGCCTCGCGCGCGATGCTCGAACCGATCCAGAGCGTCTCGCTGCCGGGAAAGTACGGGATCGGCGAGTGCTCGCCTTCCATGTGCGCGGAGCCGGACTTGCCGGCGATCGGTATGACGCTTCGTGCGCCCGTGACGTCGACGTACGCGCCGACGCCGCGGCGCCACCGCACCCTGGTCGCCGTCTCGGAACGGAAGGCGAGGCGATCGCGACCGAGCTTCGAGAAGCCGAGTCCCGCCGAGATGCGCTGGTAGGTGGTGGCGTCGTATGCCTGCAGCGCCGAGTCCTGGTGCATGCGCGCCGTTCGGGCGAGGAGCAGGAGGGGCCGGGCACCCGCGTCGCGATACGCGGAGGCAAGATGCTCGGGGGTGACCGCGATCCGCTTGGGAGGCTTTCGAGGCCGGCGCCGTCCGCCGGCACGGTCGAGCGAGTCCGCGACGGTCGTGTCGGACGGAGCCGCCGGCCTGGCGGAGGGTGCGGACGCCTGCGGCGCGGTGGCCTGCAGCAGCATGGCGACGAGTGGAGCAAGCATGCAAACCGACCCTGCGCGAGGGGAGGGAAACGTGACCAGTCGTACGGTCGACCCGGGCGAAAGTTTCCCGGCGGCACCCATGTCGCGCCGGTCGCCACCCGCCGCTCTCGCCGTTCCCCCACGACCTTCTCAGCCGCCGTCGACGCAGGAGGCGCAACCGAGGAAAACCGGCGCGCCCCCCCGGAGGGCGGCTAGCGGAGACCGCTAGCGCCCCCGGAGCGCGTTCCAGATCAACGGGTACGTGCTCATGCTCTGCCCGCGATACTGCGGACGGAAGCCGTACAGGATCACGTGGCCGCTGCCCCGGCGCACGTCCACCATCGCGGCCTTGCCGGCGAGCCGCGGGGCGCCCAGCAACCATCCGCTGAGCAGCGGGTTGCCCGACGCCGGATAGCGCGCGACGACCGTCGCCTTCGCGGAATCGATGACGTCGAATGCCGGAGACGTTTCGAACCACACGCCCGACACCGGCGCGGTCAGGCCGGCCGTCAACGGGCTCGCGCGATCGACCTCGACGCGAATGATCGATCCCGGTGCATAGAAGTCGCTCGGCCGCACACCGGCCACGACGTTCTTCACCGGAAGTCCGAGCGCCTCGATCGCGTAATCGCTGGCACCGTTGAAGGCGAGCAGCGTCCCGCCCGCATCGACGAAGGCGCCGAGCGCCACGGCGCCCGCGTCACCGACGCCGCCCTTGAGCGAATCCGGTGCGGCGCCGACCGGTCCGCGGGCGATGGCGCGCGGCGCCTGATCGGGAATGACGATCGCGTCGAAGCGTGAAGCGAGGTTGCCGGCGCGGATGTCGCGCGCCGTGATCAGGGTGAACGGGATCTTGTACTGGTCGAACACCCACCGCGTCCAGCCTTCGTCCATCGACGGCGATGCATTCCGGAAGATCGCGATGCGACGCGCGCGGTTGGCGCTCAATCCCGACGCGGTCCACGAGGTTGCCGGCACGGCTGCGAGCGGCGTCGACGCGACGGTGACCGGATCGTTCAGGAACGCGACGTCGAATCCATACAGCAGCGGGAGGGTGTGGGCGACCACGTCGTACGGCCGCTTCGGTGGGCCGCCCGGATACTCGTGGAGATCGGGATAGTGCTGGTTCTCGAGCAGTGTCTTGGCGAAGGCGGCGTAGGGCTGTGCGGTGTTGATCAGATAGCTGCCCGCCGGAAAGGTCTGGCCGTTCGCCGTGAACGGCGCGGCGCTCCGGCGCACTTCCACCTGGCCGTGTTGCAGGATGCGCAGGGCGGCGTTCACCGCCGTGTCGCGTGCCGGCTGCGCCGGAATGACGATGGTGGCCGGCCAGTCACCGCGACCGGGAGCGTTCCGTCCCGCGACCGCATGCTGTTCCACGGCGTCATAGCTCGTCAGCCAGAGCGCGCGGTCGTCCGCCGCCTGCGCCAGGAGCGCCCAGGTGGCGGCGGTCTGATAGCGCACGATGTCGCCGACTCCCCACTGTCCGCCGTTCCAGCGGGTCAGGAAGTCCACCGACGCCACCTTGGGATCGACGTTGTAGCCCGGCCGCAGTGAGTCGAACGGAACCGTGATCGGCGACGCGAGCGCCGCGCTGGCGGTCTCGGTGAGGATGCGGATCGCGCCATGGTAGTGCTGATAGGCGCGCGCCGGTGTCCATGCGTCGTACGACGTGTTGTTCGCGATCCCGTTGAATCCCTGTGCCGTCAGCCGCCACGTCATCGACTTGCCCATCTGGGCGACGCCGGCGCTGATGATCGGATCGATGTTGGGCTCGATCGGGTCCATGTACGGCGGAATGAAGATCCGCGTCCCATTGGATCCCTGCTGGTGGATGTCGTTCACGATCTGCGGATGCCACGGCGAGTACAGCGAGTCCACGACCATCTGCGTCTCCACCTGGGTGAACGCATACCAATCGCGGTTGTTGTCGTGGCCCGTGTAGTAGTGGTAGAGCGTCGGCGGGCCGGTGCCCTCCCATGCGGTGCCGAGCGACCGGCGGTACCAGTCGCCCACGATGTCGACGCCATCGGGGTTGAGCGACGGCACCATGATCACGAGCGCGTTCTTGCGAATCCCGCGCGCCTCGGCGTCCTCGCCGCGGACGAGCCGGTCGGCGAGCCGCATCGGCGTGAGGATGCCACCCACCTCGGTCGAGTGGATGCTCGACGTCACGAGCACCACCACCTTGCCGTCGCGAATCAGCGCCTCGCGTTCGGCGGCCGTGGTGAGCCGCGGATCGGCGAGACGGCGCTGCGCGTCGCGCAGCTTCGGCAGATTTGCGATGGTCGCAGAGTCACCGATGAAGGCGGCGATGAACGGCCGGCCGAGCGTCGTCTTGCCGAGGGTGCGCACGGTGATGCGGGGCGAGGCGGCGTCGAGTGCGTGGAAGTAGGCGACGACCTGTTGCCACTCGGGGAGCTTGCGCTCGGCGCCCGGCTCGAAGCCGATGATCGACGCCGGCGTCGGCAGGGCGCGGGACTGGGCCATCGCGGCGGCGGGAAGCAGCGCTGCCGCGATACCCGCGAGAGCAAACGGACGAAGACGCATCGTGGTGGAGCTCGCTGTGGGAGGGATTGTTGTGCTTACGGAGGAAAGGACGTCTGCGTTGGGCGCCGGCCGGCGACGATCAGCGGTGGCGAGCGTTGTAGCGGTCGAGGATCTCGCGCACTCGGTCGAGTGGAATGGCGTCGATCGTCCGGCCGCGGCTGGTCACGCTGGTCGCCATGAAGAGGGAGTTGTAGATCGCCTCCTCGGTCGCCTCCACGACGCCTTCGAAAAGCGGGGACATGTCGTCGTTCTGCAGCTCGGCGCTCTGCCGCAACGTGTGCGTCGCCGCGCCCTGACTCGTTGGTGCCGTGCTCCGGCGGACCTGTGCCGCGGTGGAAAAGGCGATGACGAAGTCGCCCGACCCGTTCGACGCGCTCGAGCCGGTACGCGCGAGCCCCATGATCGCGCGCGCGGCGAGCCGCTTCAGGTTGCGATCGGAGATCGGCGCATCGGTCGCGACGACGATCATGACCGATCCGTCGCCGCGCTCGCGGTCGACGGCGTCTTTGAAGGCATAGCGGCCCAGCTCCTTCCCGACCGGTGCGCCGAGCACTTGCAGCACGCCGCCGAAGTTCGTCTGTACGAGCACACCGACCGTCCATCCGCCCAGACTCTTCGGCAGCACGCGCGACGAGGTGCCGATGCCACCTTTCCATTCGAACGCCACCGTGCCTGCACCGGCGCCGACGCTCCCTTCGGCCACCGGGCCGGTGGACGCCGTGGCGAGGGCACTGTGCACCGCGTCGCGTGTGACTGGTCGGAGGCGGATGGCGTTGAGCGCGCCGTCATTCGTCTCGCCGACAACAGGATTGATGGAGGCGACGCGCTCCATGCCCGGCATTGCGAGCAGCTCGTCGACGAGCGCGTCAGCGACGCGCCAGACGCAGAGCGTGCAGGTGAGCAGGATCGGTGTCTCGAGCTCGCCCAGCTCTTCGACCTGCGTCGATCCGACGAGCTTCCCGAAGGCGTTGCCGACGTGCACCGCGGCGGGCACACGGTCGAAGAACAGATTGCCGCCGTGCGGAAGGATCGCCGTGACACCCGTGTGAATGGAGTCACCGGACACGATCGTCGTCTGTCCGACGCGAACGCCGGCGACGTCGGTGATCGCGTTCTGCGCGCCGGGCGAGAAGATGCCCGGTGCGACGCCGAGGTCGCGCGCGCGG
>DASXHF010000176.1:0-19887 GCA_036488775.1 Gemmatimonadaceae bacterium
CGGAACCGTCCGCAAGCTCTACGCGGAGTCGAAGGGCCGGAACGCGATCCACGCGTCGGACTCTGACGAGAATGCGGCGCGGGAGGCGCGGTTCTTTTTCGCGGAGACGGAGCTGTTGCACGGGTGAATGGGTGAATCGGAGAGACGGTGAATCGGTGAATCGGTGAATCGGTGAAACGGTATGGCGGCTGGTGACTCGGTGACTCTACGACCCTGGCCTCAACCCGCGTGGAGAATCCTGCGAGAGATCTCCACGGTGGTTGTGGCCATTCGGTTTTGAGTCACCGAGTCACCAGCCGTTTCACCGCCTCACCGATTCACCGTTTCACCGTCTCTCCCATTCACCCATTCACCCGTGCAACAGCTCCGTCTCCGCGAAAAAGAACCGCGCCTCCCGCGCCGCATTCTCGTCAGAGTCCGACGCGTGGATCGCGTTCCGGCCCTTCGACTCCGCGTAGAGCTTGCGGACGGTTCCGGGTGCGGCTTCGGCCGGGTCGGTCGCGCCGATGGCGTCGCGCAACGCCTGCACCGCGTTCGCCTTCTCGAGGACCAGTGGCATGCAGGCCCCCGACGTCATGAACGACACCAGCTCCGCATAGAAGGGGCGGCCGCGGTGTACGGCGTAGAACTCCTCCGCCTGCTTCGTCGTGAGGCGCAGCACGCGCGCCGCGCGGATCTTGAATCCCTTCTCTTCCAGCAACGCGATGATCCTGCCCGCCTTGTCGGCGCCGAAGGCGTCGGGCTTGATGATCGTCAGCGTGTAGTTGCCTGCCATGTGGTCCTCGGTGAGCGGAACGGACGCCGCGTCGGCGCCGCCCGGGTGGTGATCGATCGGATCAGTTGCCGATCAACTTACGCACGATGTCGCCGCGGGTGAGAAAGCCGACCAGCTGGCCCTCGCGGACGACCGGAACGCGGTCGACGTCCTTGTTGCTCATGAGCGACGCCACCTCGGCGATGGGCTGCTCGGGCGCGATGCACAACACCTGCCGCGTCATCACGTCGCGCACCGTCTTCGGCGCCGTACCGCCTGGCGCGGCGACACGCGCGTCCGGGCCGGTGAACGCCTGGGTGCTGAGCAGATGGCGGATGACCTCGCGCTCGCTCACCATGCCGATCACGCGGCGATCCTCGTCCACCACGGGCAACGCGCCGAGGCCCGTTCGCACGAGGATGCGCGCCGCTTCCTTGAGCGGCGATTCGGCGGAGATCGTGCGCGGCTGCTCGCTCATGACGTCGCGCACGGCGAGCTGCTCGGGGAGCTTGTACTCCGCGAAGCTCGCCAGCTCGACGAACGCGGGCGCATCGGCAGCGCCGAGCACCGCGTCGAGCACGTCGCGTTGGCGGAGGAGCCGGGCGAAGCCGCCGACGATCTGCAGGTAGCGCGCGGCGTGGCGCGGCGGCGCGGCGATGAGCAGCACGACGCGCGCGCACTCCTCGTCGCCATCCGGGGAGCGCCGACAGATCGGCGCGGCGGCGACACCGACCGCGACGAGGAGCTGTCCCACCGCGTCGGTGCGGTAGTGCAGCAGGAAGGCGCGGTCGCCCATCGCGACCACGTCCTCGGCGCGCGCCTCGGCGACGCGACGGCGGAGCTTCGCGCCGTCGATCACGCCGTGCGCCGGAGCGAGGCGGGCCAGCAGCTGGCGTCCCGCCTCGTCCAACGAGCTCGCGTCGAGCGGAACGATCACGCGCTCGGGCGCGAGAAAATCGCGCAGTCTCATTGCAGCAGCCTCATTACAACATTCTCATGACACCCTCGCCCGACCGCCGCGCGGCGCCGCTCCGGCTCACATCCGGGCGCGCAGGAGCTCGACGAAGTCCTTTGGTCGCCGTGCGACGCCCATCCCGGCCTTCTCGAACGCGGCAATCTTCTCCGCGGCCGTGCCGGTGGACCCGGAAATGATGGCGCCCGCGTGGCCCATGCGGCGGCCCGGCGGCGCGGTCTGGCCGGCGATGAATCCGACGACCGGCTTCTTCATGCGGGTGCGCACGAATTCCGCCGCTTCCTGCTCGTCGGTCCCGCCGATCTCGCCCATCATCGCGACGGCCTTCGTCTTGGGATCCGCCTCGAACGCGGCGAGGCAGTCGATGAAGTTCGTGCCGTTGATCGGGTCGCCGCCGATGCCGACACAGGTGCTCTGCCCCATGCCGGCGCGCGTGAGCTGGTACACGACTTCATAGGTGAGCGTCCCCGAGCGGCTGACGACACCGACGTTGCCCGGCATGCAGATGCGGCCGGGGATGATGCCGACCTTGCTCTCGCCGGGCGTGATGAGGCCCGGGCAGTTCGGACCGAGGAGCCGCGCGCCCTTTTCCTTCACGAACGGATACACCTTGGTCATGTCGTTGACCGGCACGCCCTCGGTGATGGCGACGATGAGCTTGACCCCGGCGTCGGCCGCCTCCATGATCGCGTCGGCCGCATACATCGGCGGCACGTAGATGACCGAGGTGTTCGCGCCCGTCGCGTTCACCGCCTCGTGGACGGTGTTGAACACCGGCACGGTGCCCTCGAACTTCTGGCCCCCCTTGCCCGGCGTGACGCCGCCGACGATACGCGTGCCGTACTCCATCATCTGCTTCGTGTGGAACGAGCCGTCGCGGCCCGTGATCCCCTGCACGACGACGGTGGTGCTCTTGTCGATGAAGATGCTCACGCGGCCTTCCCTCCCTTCGCGAGCGCGACCGCCTTCTGCACCGCCTCGTCCATGTCGGACGACGCGCTGAAGCCGTTCTCCTGCAGGATCTTCATGGCGATCTCTTCGTTCGTGCCGGTGAGACGGATGACGATGGGGATCTTGAGCGGGTTGCTCTTCGTCGCGGTCACGATGCCGTTTGCGACGTCGTCGGTGCGCGTGATGCCCCCGAAGATGTTGAACAGGATGACCTTGACGCTCGGATCCGCGGTGATGATGCGAAGCGCGTTGACGACCTTCTCGGGGTTGGACGAACCGCCGATGTCGAGGAAGTTTGCCGGCTCGCCGCCGTAGTACTTCACCAGATCCATGGTGGCCATGGCGAGTCCGGCGCCGTTCACGACGCAGCCGACGTCGCCGTCGAGCTTGATGAAGGTGAGGTTCGCGTTGCGCGCCTGCACCTCGCTCGGCTCCTCCGCCGTCTCGTCGCGCAACGTCTGCAGCTCCGGATGGCGGTCGAGCGCGTTGTCGTCGATCGAGATCTTGGCGTCGAGCGCCAGCACGTCACCCGCCGGCGTGACGACGAGCGGGTTGATCTCGGCGAGCGACGCGTCGTTCTTCATGTACGCAACGTAGAGCTGCTGCATGATCGTCGACGCCTGGCGGACCTTCTTCACGTCGTCGAACAGAAAGAACGCCAGCTCCGAGGCCTGGTACGGCAGCAAACCGTAGCGCGTGTCGATCGGGAGCTTCAGGATCTTGTCCGGCGTGGTGGCGGCGACTTCCTCGATGTCGATGCCACCGGCCGGGCTCACCATGAAGACGGGCTTCTTGCTGGCGCGATCGAGGATGATGCCGACATACGCTTCGGTCGCGATGTCGGCGGCGGCCGTGACGAGCACCTTGTGCACGGTGAGCCCCTTGATCTGCATGCCGAGGATCTTACTTGCTATCTCTCGGGCCTCCGCCGGAGTTCGGGCGAGCTTGACACCGCCGGCCTTTCCGCGGCCGCCCGCGTGCACCTGCGCCTTCACGACGACCGGTCCGCCGATCGACCGGGCGATCGACTCGGCCTCGTCGGGCGTGGTGGCGACTTCGCCGGCAGGGATCGGCACGCCTTCGGCGCGCAGCAGCTCCTTGGCCTGATACTCGTGGATGTTCACACCATCTCCGATGTAGTTGTCGTTACGCGGCTCCCCGCGTCGAAGACGCGGTAGAGCCCAGGCAAGCTAGACCAGCCCCATGCGGCGGACAAGCTCACGGTGTCGCGCCGCGAAGCGCCGCGCCCAGTGCGTCGAACGCCCGGCCGAACGCGACCCAGTCGCCTTGCTGCAGCGCGGCACGCATGACTCGATACAGACTGTCGGCGTGCTGCCGCAGGTCGCGCGGAAGGCGTGCCGTCACGCGCGGCGGCGTGTTGTTTCCGATGGCCGCCTCGAGCGTCGGCCCGACGCGAACGGAATCGCCGTCCAACGCGACGACGCGTAGCAGCCGCGGTCCGCTCGCCGGACGCCATTGGAAAACCGATTGTACATAGAGCGGTCGCGAGGCGACCGGCACGACTCGCACGGCACCGCGCGCCAGGCCGTTCTCGTGGCTGGCGGAGTCGCCGGCGCGCAGCCGATCGAGCACCGTGCCCCAGCGTTGATCGCCCGCCAGCAGGGGGAACCACACGGTCGCGCGCTGAGGGCCACTCTGCGCCGCCACCACGCCCCGCACGCGCTCCTGCTCATCGAGCAACGGCCATAGCGCGGCCGTGCCCGCGCCGCGCAGCGCGATCCGCCCGGGTTCCCGCGCCGTCGCGGAGTCGGCGCCGTCGAGAGTGGCCAGATGCCGAACCTCGAGGCTGTCGCCGCGGAATCCGGCGCTGGCAAAGGCGAGTGCCTGCGCGCGCGCACCGTCCGTCACGCTCGGCAGCGCGGCCTGCAAGTGCGGCGGAAGGGTCGAGAGCCGGACGAACAACCGCGGGAAGACTGCGGCCCAGCTTGCCGCCACCGGATCGGGCGACGGAGCGAGCACGATGCGCACGCCGCCGCTCGTCGCGTGCACGAGTGCCGTCGCGGCATGCTGCAGGTATCCACGCTCCGCGCCGAGGAGCGTGAACCGCAGTGAGAGCGGATAGGTCTCGGAGGTCGAGTACAGCTCGATCGCCCAGTAGAGCGAATCCTCGTCGACGACGGGCACGACCTCGCTGCCTTGGTCGAGAAAGGGCACGAGTGCGGCGACGCGGTCGCGGACGTCGCGCCGGCGGACGATGACCGGACGGTCTGCCGGCAGGTCGCCGAAGAGCAGCCGGTAGTTCTGCAGCGCCCATGCGTGCGCGAGGCGCGAGCTCGTCGACGCCATCTCCACGCCCACCAGGCGGCGGAGCGAATCCGAGAGGAGGCTGTAGCTCGGCGCGGACGGGTACACGGCAGGCTCGTCGAGCAGCAGCTCGTCGGGCGCGCGCGAGTCGGAGGCGCGGACGGGGAGCCCGCGGTCGTCCGCCGAGGCGGGATTGTATCGCGTCACGCCCCAGACGTCGCGCGCGCTCCCGCTCGAATCGCTGTTGTGCTCGACGAGGGCGGCCGTCATGCCGCGGGCCGTCTCCTGCCACGCTGCGCCGTCGCCGGAGATGCGCACGCGGCGAAGGCGTTGCGCGGCCTGCGCCAGCGTCGCCCCGTCCCATGCCGCAACGCGCGGCGCCGCGTCGAGTGCCGTGGCAAAGCCGGCGCCGAGTGACTCGGGCCGGATGCGGTCCACGGCGTAGGCGCGGCGCGTGTAGCCAAGGCGGGTCGCAACGTACGGCCGTTCCTGTATGGCGGCCGCCGACGGGTCGACCGCTCGGCGCGCCAGTAGCGGCGCGACCGACCGCGCGACGATCGAGAGTACGATCACCGCGCTCACGGCGAGGAAGGCGAGGCGCATCTGCCCCGACCAACCAGCCCACACCACCACCACCGCCGCGCACAGCGTCACCACGGCGAGCAGCAGCATCGCCGGGACGAGCACGCGGTGATCGACGGCGCTGAATACCGGCCCGTTGTCACCACCTGCCGCCAACAAGTGGTACATGCGGAGGCGGAAGCTCCAGGCCACGATGGCGAGCACCACGCCGCCGAGCATGATGAAGTGCCGCCGCACGTACGTGGATACGTAGAGATGACCGCGGTCCCAGCGCAGGCTCGGCGTCAACGCGTACAGGACGATGACGAGCACCGCTACCACCGAGATGACGAGGATCGCCCAGTAGTGCAGCGTCGTCTCGAAGGGGAGCCAGTAGACGAAGAAGCCGAGGTCGGCGCGGAAGTACGGATCGGTCTCACCGAACGGCTGTCCCATGCGGGCCAGCACCGCGTCGGTCCAGTTGTCGGCGGGCAGCGTCAGCGCACTGCCCACGACGAGGGCCAGCGCTGCGGTCGCGAGCAGGAGATACCGGCTCGGCACCTCCTCGCCGATCTCGATGTTCGCGATCCGCCTCGGCAAGACGAGCGACACGACGGAATGCCGCACCGCGTACAGGTTCACGAACGCGAACAGCGACGCCGCCGCAAACGTGGCGGCGCCGACGACGAACGACGCGCCGATCCGCATGCGCCAGACGTCGACCGCGCCGAGCGAGGCGTACCAGAGGTAGTCGACGTAGAGCGCGCAGGCCCAGCGTCCCACGAGCAGGAAAGCCGCGACAGCGGCGAGCACGCCGAAGACGACGCGCCGCCGGTTCACGTCAGACGCGCGCTCCCTGCGCGCGCAGCCATCCTTCCATCTCGCCGCGAATGGCGTGCAGGCGCTCGGCGCTGCGGGCCTCGTAGCGCGTCACGAGGATCGGCTGGGTGTTGGACGCGCGGATGAGGCCCCATCCGTCGCCGAACAGCACCCGCACGCCGTCGACGTCGATCACGTCGTATCGGGCGCGGAAGTACTCGACGGCGCGACGCACGAGATCGAACTTCCGCTCGTCGCTGCAGTCGACACGAATCTCCGGCGTGCTCACGAACTCCGGGACGTCGGCCAGCAGCTCGCGCACCGTCTTGCCCGAATCGGCGACGATGCGCAGCAGGCGTGCCGCGCCGTAGAGGGCGTCGTCGTGGCCGTAGAATCCCTCGGTGAAGAACATGTGGCCGGACATCTCGCCGGCGAGCGGCGCGCGCAGCTCCTTCATTTTGTCCTTGATGAGGGAGTGTCCGGTCTTCCACATCACCGCGCGTCCGCCGGCTTTCTCGATCTCGTCGGACAGTGCCTGGCTGCACTTCACGTCGAAGATGATCGGCTGATCGCGGCCGGTGCGCGCCAGCACGTCGCGCGCGTAGAGGATGAGGATGTGATCGCCCCAGATGATGCGCCCGGTGCCATCCACGAGCCCGATGCGGTCAGCGTCGCCGTCGAAGGCGAGACCGAGCTCCGCGCCCTCGCGTCGAACGGCGGCGATGAGATCGTCGAGGTTCTCCGGGACCGTGGGGTCGGGATGATGGTTGGGAAAGGTGCCGTCGCTCTCGCAGAAGAGGCCGACCGCCGGCACGCCGAGCGCACGCATGAGCTGCGGCGCGACGAGCGCGCCGGCGCCATTGCCGCAGTCGTATACGAGCTTCATCGGTCGCGAGATGCGCCCCACTCTCGCGGCGACGTCGGCGACATAGCGGTCGATCACCGTCTCGTGGCGCACGCGACCCTGCCCCGTCGGGGCGGCGTTGCGCCGAATGAGCTCGAGCAGGTGCTGGATGTCGTGGCCGTGCAGCGACTCCGTGCCGAGGCACAGCTTGAATCCGTTGTACTCCGGCGGGTTGTGCGACCCGGTGATCTGGATGCCCCCGACGACGCCGAGGTGGTGGAGGCTCCAATAGAGCAGCGGGGTGGGAACGACCCCGACGTCGACGACGTCGACGCCCGCGCTGGTGAGCCCTTCCACGAGTGCGTCGCGGAGCTTGGTGCCGCTCGGCCGATTGTCCCGTCCGACGGCGACGCTGCCAACGACGCCGCGCTCGCGCAGCAGCGCGGCGTAGGCACCGCCGAGCGCGCGCGCGACTTCGACCGTGAGGTCGTGGTCCACGACGCCGCGGATGTCGTATTGCCGGAAGATTCCGGAGGCGATGGTCATGGGAATCAAAGACGGCGGGGCCGCCGGAGCGGCCCCGCGAAGGTCAGGGCTGAACGGCGGCGCGAGGTGGCGGCGCCATCGCCGAGACGTTGCACGGCGTCGTGCCAATCTGGGGGCATCCCTCCTGCGCGAGCCGCACGACGAGATCGGGGGCGAAGCCCAGCAGCAGAATCCCCGCCGCCGCCCCGATCACGACGGCGCGCGTCCATCCGGGCACCAGTCCGACCGGAGGCGCGTCGGCTGCACGGCGGCGCATGAACATCACCATGATGACGTACAGATAGTAGCCCGCCGAGATGACCGTCGTAAGCACGAGCACCACGGCGAGGCCTGTCTGACGCTCGGGCGCCTGGAGGGCGGCTTTCAGGATGTACCACTTCGCGAAGAAGCCGGCGCCGCCGAACACGGGGAACCCCATCAACGCGAGCATGAACACGGCGAAGCCCGACGCGAGCCAGGGGCGCGTCCACCACAATCCGGTGATGTCCTCGGTGGTGACCGGTGCGTCGCCGCGCGACAGGACGACGAGAATCGCGAAGGCGCCGAACGTCGCCAGGGTGTAGGCGAGCAGATAGAACACCATCGCCGACGCGCCCTGCGCCGTGCCCGCCGCGATCGCGACGAGAATGAACCCGGCATGCGCGATCGACGAATAGGCGAGCAGCCGCTTGAGGTTGCGCTGCTGCAACCCGATCGCGTTGCCGACGACCATCGTCAACACCGCCAACCCCGCGAGGGCGCGGTGCCAGCTCGAGAACTCGCCGGGGAACGCTTCGAGCCAGACGCGCAGGAAGGCCGCGAACGCGCCCGCCTTCACGGTGGCTGCCATGTACGCCGTGATCGGATTCGGCGAGCCGTCGTAGACGTCGGGCGCCCACATGTGGAACGGCACGGCCGATACCTTGAAGCCGAATCCGACGAGCAGCAGCGCCACGCCGACGAGCAGCAGCGGGCTGCTGCCAAGGTTGAACTCCACCACGCGCAACGCGATCTGGTGCAGGCCGGTGGTGCCGGTCGCGCCGTACACGAGCGCAATGCCGTACAGGAGGAACGCGGTCGAGAAGGCGCCGAGCAGGAAGTACTTGAGCGCGCCCTCGGCGGCACGCGCGCTGCGCCGGTTGAAGCCGGCCAGCGAGTACGCCGCGATCGACATCAGCTCGATGCCGAGAAAGACGATCATCAGGTCGCGCGCCGCGGCGAGCAGCATCATCCCGGACGAGCCGAGCAGGATGAGGACGTGCGTTTCGGCGGTCGTGTTCCCGCTGCGATCGTTGTCGTCGATGCCGAGCGCGAGCGCGCCGATCGTCCCGATCAGGATGACGATGTCGACCATCCAGCGGAAGTTGTCCACCGCGATCGGACCGTCGCTGGCGGTCGCATGGTCGTAGATCATCCCGACGACCGCGACCAGCGTGACGACGCAGAGGAGGATGGACCCGACACCGACCTGCCGCTGATGACGCGCCGACTCGCGGCGCCAGACCGCGAACAGCAGCAGCAGCATCGCTCCGCCCATGAGGATCAGGTCCGGCAGGAGCGCCGCGGTGAGATGCGACGGGACGGAGAGATCGTAATGGCGCATCAGCGGCGCTCCACGGCGCGAGCATCGGCGGTCGTCAACGCCGACCGGGTCTGTACGAGCCGGACGAAGTTCGCCGCGGCGGGCTCCATGCGGCGCAGCACCGGCGCGGGATACACGCCGAGCCAGATGATGCCGGCCAGCAGCGGCGCCATGAGCAGCACCTCGCGCCGGTTCAGATCGGAGACGCGCTCGTTCTCGGCCTTGTCGAGCGTGTTGAACAGGATGCGCTGGATCGCCCACAACAGATAGGCGGCGGCGATGATCACGCTCGTCGCGGCAATCACCGAATACACTGGCACCGTACGGAAGGAGCCGAGCAGGACGAGGAACTCCCCGACGAAGCCGTTGGTGCCCGGCACGCCGATGGAGCTCAGCGAGACGAAGGTCAGCATGGCGGCGAACATCGGGACCACGCGTGCGATGCCCCCATAGTCCTCGATCAGGCGCGTGTGCCGCCGCTCGTAGATCATGCCGATGAGGAAGAAGAGCGCCCCGGTCGAGAGGCCGTGATTGATCATGACCATCAGCGCGCCCTGCACGCTCTGCAGCGTGAGCGCGAAGATGCCGAGCATCACGAAGCCGAGGTGGCTGACGGAGCTGTACGCGACCAACTTTTTGAAGTCCGGCTGCACGAGCGAGAGGAGCGCCCCGTACACGATGCCGACGACCGCGAGCACGAGGATGATCGTGCGCACCGTTGGATCCATCGCCACGCCCGGGAAGAGCGGCACGGCCAGACGCAGGAAGCCGAAGGTCCCGAGCTTCAGCATGATCGCC
Source organism: Gemmatimonadaceae bacterium (assembly GCA_036488775.1). Lineage (GTDB taxonomy): Bacteria > Gemmatimonadota > Gemmatimonadetes > Gemmatimonadales > Gemmatimonadaceae > AG11. The sequence goes on from DASXHF010000176.1 coordinate 10,073, forward strand.
GCCAGCACGACCGAGCCGGCGGTGGGCGCCTCGACGTGTGCGTCGGGAAGCCAGGTGTGAAACGGAAACATCGGCACCTTCACGGCGAACGCCAGGAAGAAGGCGCCGAATAGCCAGTAGGCCTCGCTCGGCGTGATCCTCGCCGTGGCCATGATGGCGTCGTACGAGAAGGTCGGCACGCCCGTGAACGGATTCGCCGCCGCGACGCCGAGCCAGACGATCGCCACGAGCATCAGCAGCGAGCCGAGCATCGTGTAGATGAAGAACTTGAGACTCGCGTAGATCCGCCGCTGGCCGCCCCAGATCCCGACGATGAAATACATCGGAACGAGCATGAGCTCCCACATCACGTAGAACAGGAACAGATCCAGCGACATGAAGACGCCGAGGATTCCCGTCGTGAGCACGAGCAGCAATGCGTAGTACCACGCCGTCTTCTGCCGCACGGAGGTCCAGCTCCCCCACGCCGCCAGCACCATGATGAAGGTGGTCAACAGCACCATCATCAACGAGATGCCGTCGAGCCCGAGGGTGAACCGGGCGCCCCAGGCCGGGATCCATGCGGCGTCGAAGCGCTGCTGCCAGCCGGGCTTCGCAGGATCGAACGCCCACCAGAGCCCGAGCGACAGCAGGAACTCGACGAGGAAGACGAGCGTCGCGAGGACGCGCGAACGACTCGCGGCGCCCGACGCGACTTCGTCGTCCCCGCCACGGCGGTCGCCGAGCGCGAGCACGAGCACCGCACCGGCCAGTGGGATGGCGAGCAGCGCCGGAAGGATCCAGCGGTCGTAGCCAACCGAAAGCAAGAACTCGCGCATCTCTCTAGCGGAAGGTGAAGGCGCCCAGCACGAACAGCACTCCTACGACCAGCACCCACGCATACGTTCCCACCTGCCCCGACTGCAGCTGCGAGCCCAGCCAGCCGACGCTGCGCGACAGGAGCCCACCCATGGGCACCGTCGTGCCGGGTGCCGCATCGTCGTCCTTGCTCTGCACGAACAGCCGCGTGAGCCCGTCGATCACGCCGACGTCGATGCCGCGCCACAGCAGGCCGCGAGACGTGGCGACCACCGGCTGCACGATGGCGCGGTCGTACGCTTCGTCGACGTAATACTTGTCGGCGAGGACCTTCTCGATGCCGTGCTCCGCCGGCGCCTGCGCCTTGGGCACGAGACGCTCCGGCTTGAGCCGCACGAGCGCGAGCACGATGCCCGCCACCGCGATCGCCACCGCCGCGCCGATCAGCGCCGCTTCGGTGTTGGTCGAGGTCTCGGGTACGACACCCTTCGTCACGAGCAGTTGTCCCTGGCCGACGACCGGCTCCAGCCAACGCTCGAGCAATCCGACCGGACCGAGGAAGCCGGCGATGCTGGGCAGGTTGAACCAGCCGCCGAAGACGCTCAACACGCCGAGCACGACGAGCGGTCCCGTCATGATCCACGGCGCCTCGTGCAGATGCTCGCGCTCGCGGTCACCCGTGCGGTTCGGACCGTGGAAGGTGTAAACCATCATGCGCGTCATGTAGACCGCGGTGAGGAACGCGGCGATCAGCCCGAGCACGTACGCGGCCAGCATCACCGTGCTGCCCGGGATGCCGAGCCACCGCGTGTCGGCGAGCGTCGTCCCGTGCGCGCGAACGAACGCCGAGCCGAGGATCTCATCCTTGGAGAAGAAGCCCGCAAACGGCGGGATGCCGGCGATGGCGAGCGTCGCCGCCCACATGAGAATCCACGTGATCGGCATGTAGCGCTTGAGGCCCCCCATGTTGCGCATGTCCTGCGCGTCCTCGTGGCTGCCGGTGTGGTGATACGCCTCATGCATCACGAAGATCACCGAGCCTGACCCGAGGAACAGCAGCGCCTTGAAGAAGGCGTGCGTCATCAGGTGGAAGACGCCGGCGACGTACGCGCCAGAACCGACGCCGACGAACATGTAACCGAGCTGCGAGACGGTCGAGTAGGCGAGGACCTTCTTGATGTCCCACTGCTTCAGGCCGATCGTCGCGGCGAAGATCGCCGTGAGCGCGCCGATGGCGACGACCGTGAGCTGCGCCGCCGGCGCCAGCGAGAACAGGAAGTTGCTGCGGGCGATGAGGTACACCCCCGCCGTCACCATCGTGGCCGCGTGGATGAGCGCCGAGACCGGCGTCGGACCCGCCATCGCGTCCGGAAGCCAGACGTACAGCGGAATCTGCGCGCTCTTGCCCGCGCAGCCGAGGAACATGAACAGACAGATCGCCGTCACCACGCTTCCGCCGACGGCGAGCGTCGTCGGCGCGAGCGCGGCGATGTCGACGAAGTTCAGCGAGCCGACGTTCGCGAACAGCATGAACATCGCGACGAGCAGCCCGAAGTCGCCGATGCGGTTCACGATGAACGCCTTCTTGCCGGCGTCCGAGTTCGCCTTCTCGCTGAACCAGTAGCCGATCAGCAGATACGAGCAGAGCCCGACACCTTCCCACCCGACGAACAGCACGGGGTAGTTGGCGCCAAGCACGAGCACCAGCATGAAGAAGACGAACAGGTTGAGGTACGCGAAGTAGCGCGGGTACCCCGGGTCGTCCTGCATGTAACCCACACTGAAGAGATGAATCAGTGTGCCGACGCCGGTGACGATGAGGACCATCAGCATCGAGAGCTGATCGAGCTGGAACGCCGCGTCGACTTGCAGATCGCCGACCGGCATCCAGCTGAAGTACCGCTGCACGAACGGCGCATGCATCTCGCTGCCGCCCACGCTGCGCATGGCCAGGAAGATCACCACGGCCAGGACGAACGACAGCGCGAGCACGCCGGGCCCGATGATGGTGGTGAGCGTGGCGAAGCGGTGGCGCTTCACCGGATGATGGTCGTCGCCGTGTGCGCCGGCGGTGTCGCCATCCCCGTCGGCATGGGCGGCCGTCGAGCCGTGCACGGAATGCGCGTCGTCCGCGCCGTGATCGGCGCTCGGGTCGCTCGGCCCCGGATGGTACGCGGCCACGAGCGAGAGCAGCCCGTTCAGCACGAATCCGAGCAGCGGCAGCACCGGCAACAGCCAGACGTACCGCGCGGCCGTATCGGCGAGAGGATGCGTACCCACGGCAAGGTGCTGGAGAAGCATCAGCCTTTCAGGAGATTGATGTTCGACAGATCGACGGTCTGCTTATGGCGGAAGAGCGCGATGATGATCGCCAGTCCGACCGCCGCCTCGGCGGCGGCGACGGTCATGACGAAGAAGACGAACACCTGCCCCGCCGCTCCGTACACCTGGGCGAAGGCGACGAACGTCAGATTCACGGCGTTGAGCATGAGCTCCACGCACATGAAGATGATGATTGCGTTGCGGCGTGTGAGCACGCCGACCACGCCGATCGTGAACAGCACGGCGCTGAAGAACAGCGATTCAGTAAGCACGTTCACGCTCCTTGCGCTTGCCCAGCACCACGGCGCCGACGACCGCCACGAGCAGCACGACGCTCGTCACCTCGAACGCGAGCAGGTACTGCTTGAAAAGCGGATCCGCGATCGGTGCGATCGCGCCGGTCCGCGTCACCTGGTTCGCCACCGCGTTCTCGGGAAGTAGCAGGGCTTCGGGGAGCCGGGCCTTCGTCACGGCGAACACTTGTGCGACGAGCGCCAGACCGACGAAGCCCGCGACCAGCTTCCACGACAGCCCGCGCGCATCGCTGAGCGCCGCCGGCTGTCCGAGGTTGAGCAGCATGATCACGAACAGAAATACGACCATGATGGCGCCGGCATACACCAACACCTGAATGACGCCGAGGAAATCCGCGTCGAGCAGGATGAACATCGCCGCGAGGCAGAACATCGTGTTCACGAGCCACAACGCCGCCGCAACGGGGCTCCGGCGCGTGACGAACGCAACCGCCGACGCGATCGCGACGATGCCGAACAGATAGAAGTGAAAGACGTAGAAGAGCGGTAGCTCGTTGTGCGTCATCACTCCCCCTTGGGATCGGCCGGATCCCAGAGCTCGCTCACGGGATGCGTCTGCGCCATCAGCCGCTCCAAATCATAGACGAACCCTTCGCGGCTGTATTCCGAATTCTCGTAGTGTCGGCCGACGTGGATCGCCTCTTCCGGGCACACCTCCTGACAGTAGCCGCAGAAGATGCAGCGGAACTCGTCGATCTCGAACACGAGCGGGTACCGGTTGCCCTTCTCGTCCTCGCCCGGCACCAGCTTGATGCAGTTGGCCGGACACACCGTCGGGCACAGACCGCACGCCACGCACTTGGCCTTGCCGTCCTCGGTCGTGAGCATCCGGTGCGTGCCGCGCCACCGCTTGGAGATGGACTCCTTCTGCTCGGGGTACTGGGTGGTGACCTTCTCCTCGAACAGATGCCGGATGGTGCGCGACATGCCAGTCAGCGTCGCGCGCAGGTAGCTGGTCTGTTCGATCGGTCGCTGAACGACCTTCACGCCGATGGACATCAGTCTCCGGACTCCGAGAGAAGTGGGGCACGCCGCTGCGCGCTCACGGCGCGCAGGTCGGCAAGATCGCGCGGGTCGAGCCGCGAATAGGCGGGACTGATGACTCGGCCCCGGTCGAGGATCATGAAGAGAACGATCACGGCTACGGTGTTGAGCATCGCGAAGCCGAGATGGTACGGCCACGAGCCCGGCGGGTAGCCCAGCCCCTGCAGGAGCACTTCCATGCCGGCGATGACGACGATGTAAGCCAGCGCGAGCGGCAGCATGAACTTCCAGCCGAGCGACATCAGCTGGTCGTAGCGGAAGCGCGGCAGCGTCCAGCGGATCCACATGTAGAGGAAGATGAAGAACATCACCTTGATCGCGAAGCAGATCAGGGTGAGCAGCGTCTTCAACCCCGTGTGCGGCGCGACGTTGTCCCACAAGGTGAACGGGATGTCCCACCCACCGAAGAACAGCGTCGCCATCAGCGCGCTCGCCGTGATCATGTTGCAGTACTCGGCGATGAAGAACAGCGAGAACTTCATCGCGCTGTACTCGGAGTGGTAGCCGGCGATCAGCTCCGACTCCGCCTCGGGCAGGTCGAACGGGAGGCGGTTCGTCTCCGCGAACGCCGCGACGAGGAAGATGAAGAACGCGACCGTCAGGTTGATGACGTTCCACGTCTCGAACGCCTGCTGGTTCACGATCTTGCTCAGCGAGACGTTGCCGGCCAGAAGCAACACGGGGATGGTACTCATCCCCATGGCAATCTCATAGGAGACCATCTGCGCGCTCGACCGCAGGCCGCCGAGCAACGCGTACTTGTTGTTCGACGACCAGCCGGCGAGCACGATCCCATACACGCCGAGCGACGAGATCGCGAGAATGAACAGGTAACCCACCGGGAGCGGGGCGAGCACCATCTCGACGAGCCCCCAACGCGAGCCCCACGGCGCGGCGAAAGGAATCACCGCCCAGGTCACCAGCGCCGGGATGAACGAGAGCACCGGCGCGAGGATGAACAACGGCAGATACGCCGCGTCCGGATACGTCTCCTCCTTCACGAAGTTCTTCACGCCGTCGGCGATCGGCTGCAGCCATCCCTTCCCGACGCGGTTGGGGCCGTGCCGGTCCTGCATCCACGCCGAGATCTTTCGCTCGGCCAGCGTCAGCGCGGCTGCGCCGAGCATGTAGACGGTGAAGAGCGCGATCATCTTCACGAGCGTCGTGAGCAGCCAGAACCCGAACCCGGGCGCCGTCGTCGGGCCGGCGACCTGCAGGTAGACCGGGAGATGCATCATGTGCGCGCCCCCCCTCCCCCAACCCCGGCTGCCATGGCGTCGGCGCTTGCCGCACCCTTGAGCGCGAGCGTGTCGTACGACATGCCCGCCAGACTCGGCTGCGTCGCGACCAGCGCATCGAACGCCTGCGACGCCGTCCAGTAGCCCTGCCCATCCCCCATCGCCGCCAGCAGATCGCCGAGCACGAAGAAGCTCGGGCGCGCTGAACCAGGCGCCGCCTTGGCCTGCAGGAACCGCTGCACGCGGCCCCGCAGATTGGTGAAGGTGCCCTCTTCCTCGACGCAGTTCGCGATCGGCAGCACGACGTTCGCGCCATGCCGTGCCCATGCAGGAAGGGTCGTCCCGATGACGAGGATGGCCCCGGCCTTCGCGGCCGCCGCGGCGTCCACGTCACCCAGCTCCTCGTCGGCGACGATCAGCACGTCGCCAGCTTGCATGGCCGAGAGCGGGTTCTCGCTGCGCCTGAACCCCGCCATCTCCGCGCCTCTGACGTTCGCCGCACGATCGGACCGCAGCGCGAGATCCTCGACACCAGGCAGCGGCGCCTCGGGTCCGTGGTTCACCCGGAATGATCCCGATCCCCCCGTCCTGCGTACGAGCTTGCCGAGCAGGAAGAGCGCCTCGTTGGAGAGGTTCGGCGACGCCAGCACGAAGGCGCGCTTGCCGGCCAGCAGCGCCGCCGCCGAGCGGAGCGCGATCTCCCAATCCGTCTTGGCGAGCACACCGGCCTGACGCACCAGAGGCTCCTCCACTCGGTCGGCCCGATTCATCCACCGGTAGTTGAGCCGGCCGTGATCGCACATGAAGTACTTGTTCACCGCGTCATTGGGCCGCGGCCGAAGGCGCACGACCTGATTGTCGCGCGTCTCGACGATCATGTTGCAGCCCTGCGAGCAGTTCGGGCACACCGACGCCGCGCGATCCATCTCCCACGCGCGCGCCTTGTTCAGCGAGTCCTTGCTGAGCAGCGCGCCCACCGGGCACAGATCGACGACGTTGCCGGCCCACGGATGGGTGAGGTCCTGCCCCTCGAACTTCCCGATCAACGCGCGATCACCGCGCTCGGCGACCGTCAGCACCGGGTCGTGCGCCACGTCGTCCATGAAGCGCACGCAGCGCGTGCAGAGGATGCACCGGTTGGCGACGTACACGACGTCGCCCCCGAAATCCTCCACCGGGTTGAACCGCTTCGGATCGCGGTAGCGCCCCTCGGCGCGGCCTTCCTGGAAGGTGTAGTCCTGCAGCTCGCACTCGCCCGCCTGATCGCAGATCGGGCAGTCGAGCGGGTGGTTGATCAGCAGCATCTCGAGCACGCCCTTCCGCGCTTCGAGCGCCTTCTCCGAGTGCACGTGAACGACCTGGCCCTCGGCCACCGACGTCGCGCACGAGGGCGCGAGCTTGGGTGCCTTCTCGACCTCGACGAGACACATGCGGCAGACCCCGGCGACCGGAAGTCCGGGGTGGTAGCAGTAGTGCGGCACGAGCACGCCTGCCACCTTCGCCGCCTCGAGGATCGAAGTGCCGTCCGGCACGCTCACCGCGCGCCCCTCGATCGTCAGGTTGATCATCTTCACGTTGGCGGTCGTCGCCATCAGGCCACCTGCGCCGGTACCATGTGAACCCGCTTCTTCTTGATCAGCGCCTCGAAGTCGGCGCGGAACTTCTTGATCCCCGACACCACCGGCGTCGCGCACGAGTCGCTCAGCACGCAGATCGTCTTCCCGGTCATGTTCTCGCTGATCTCCAGGAGGGTGTCCAGATCTTCGTGCGTCCCGTCGCCGGCCACGATCCGCTCCAGGATCTTCGTCGTCCAGGCGGTGCCCTCGCGGCACTGCGTGCACTGCGCGCAGCTCTCGTGGGCGAAGAAGCGAGCGGCGCGCGCGATCTGTTTCACGAGGTTCTGCGCATCGTCGATCACGATCACGCCGCCCGAGCCGAGCATCGTGCCGTTGGCGACGAAACCCTCGTAGTCCATCGGCGAGCTCTCGGCTTCCTCCCGCGTCTGGATCGGCACGCTGATGCCGCCCGGGATGATCGCCTTGAAGTTCCGTCCGGGCAGCGGTCCGCCGCACAGCTCGTACAGGAAATCCTTGAACGGAAAGCCGAGCGTGACCTCGTAGTTGCCGGGCCGCTGGATGTTGCCGCAGACCGAGAACAGCTTCGTGCCCGTGCTCCTCGGGTTGTCGGGGCGGCCGAACGTCTTGTACCACTCGGCGCCGTTGTTGAGGATGTGCGGCACCGCGACCAGCGTCTCGACGTTGTTGATCGTCGTCGGCTGGCCGAACAGACCCGCGACGGCCGGGAAGGGCGGCTTGATGCGCGGATTACCGCGGCGCCCCTCGAGCGAGTTCATGAGCGCCGTCTCTTCGCCGCAGATGTACGCGCCCGCGCCCTTGTGCACGTAGACGTGGACCGTCTTTCCCGTGCCCATCGCATTGGTGCCGAGGATGCCGGCGGCGTAGGCTTCCCTGCACGCCGCGTTCATCTTGTCGAGCGCCTCGGTGTACTCGCCGCGGATGTAGACGTAGGCAACCTCGGCCCCGATCGCGTACGCCCCGATCGCGCACCCCTCGACCAGCGCATGCGGCGTCCACCGCATGATCTCGCGGTCCTTGAACGTGCCGGGCTCCGACTCGTCGGCGTTGCAGCAGAGGTAGTGCGGCTTGCCGTCGCCGGGCTTCATGAAGCTCCACTTCACGCCCGTCGGGAAGCCCGCGCCGCCGCGCCCGCGCAGCCCGGACTCTTTCACGACGTTCACGATCTCGGCCGGCGTCATCCGGAGCGCCTTCTCGAGCGCGACGTAGCCGCCGCGCTTGCGCCATCCGTCGAGGCCGATCGCCTCGTGCTCACCGAAGTGCTTCGAGAGGACGAGCGTCTCGCGCTCGTGCGGCCTGTGCGGAAAACCCATGTCAGCCCAGAGAGGCGAGGAGCTCGGGCACCGTCTCCGGCGTCACCGACTCGATGAACTTCTCGTTGACCATCAGCGGCGTGTTGAACCCGCACGCGCCAAGGCATTCGACTTCGATCACCTGGTACCGGCCGTCCGGCGACATCACCCCGAGCTCCCCGCATCCGGTGTGCTTGAGGAGCGACTTCACGACGTCTTCAGCCCCGCACACGTTGCACGGCGAGGTGGTACACACCTGGATGAAGTGCTTGGCCACCGGATGCTGGTGGTACATCGTGTAGAACGTGACGACGCCCTTGACGTAGGCCGGCGTGAGGTCGAGGAGATCCGAGACCTCGGCCATCGCGGCGTCGCTCACCCAACCGCGCTCCTCCTGCACGATCCAGAGCGCGGGCAGCAGCGCCGCCATCTTCGTCGGGTAGCGCGTGAGCAGCTCGTCCAGCTCGGCGCGCCGTGCACCGGTAAACACCGGCGAATAGGGCACGTGATGATGTCCGCGGTCGCCGTGCGACGCGTGCGCGGGGGCGTGCATCTCGCCGATCTCGCCATGGGGAGCACTCATCGGTCGATCTCTCCACGATACCAGGTCGCGCTCTCCCGATTCGCTTTGCTCATCGGTCGATCTCTCCCATGACAATGTCGATCGACGCGTTGATGGCGATCACGTCGGACAGCAGGTGGCCCTCCACCATCTTCGGGATCGCGGCGAGGTTCACGAACGACGGCGGGCGAATGCGCCAGCGAACGGGCTTGGACGTGCCGTCCGATACCATGTAATACCCCTTCTCTCCCTTCGGGCTCTCGACGGCGACGTACGACTCGCCGATCGGCGGGCGTGGTCCTTCCATCACCTGCTTGAAGTGGTGGATCATGCTTTCCATGTCGCTCGTCGCCTTCGACTTGGGAGGAAGGATGAGCCGGTGGTCGGCGACGTTCACCGGGCCGTCAGGCAGCCGCTCGAGCGCCTGCTCGAGGATCCGCACCGATTGGCGCAGCTCCTCCATCCGCACGAGGAAGCGATCGTAGACGTCCCCCGCCTGACCGACCGGGACGTCGAAGTCGTACGTCTCGTAGTCGAGATACGGGAAATCCTTGCGCACGTCGTACGCGACGCCCGACGCGCGCAGCATCGGCCCCGACAGTCCGTAGTTGATCGCCTCATCGGCGGACATCGCGCCAAGTCCGATCGTC
>DASXHF010000241.1:0-2774 GCA_036488775.1 Gemmatimonadaceae bacterium
GCCGCGGTGCGGATTGGCGTTGTCATGCTCATAGAATTCACGCATCGCGTCGAGCACGACGTACGGCTTTTGCGACGTGGCGGCCGAATCGAGGTAGTGCAGCGCCGGATTGTCGGCGAGCAGCGGGAAGTCGGACCGGCGTGACGCGCCCATCATGGCGTGGACCCCTCGCCGTCGCGCAGCGCCTTTTGCAGCGTGTGCCACGGCATGCTGGCGCACTTGACCCGGATGGGAAATCTGGACACGCCGCTGAACGCCGCCATCTCGCCCATCGCGCGCGCTTCGGTCGGGCTCGGCTTCAGCTTCCCGGTGACGAGGTCGTGAAACTGCTCGAACAACCGCTCCACCTCGTCGCGCGACTTTCCTTTGACGGCCTGCGTCATGATGGACGCCGCGGCTCGGGACACCGCGCACCCGGCGGCGGTAAACCGCACGTCGCCGATCGCATCGTTCTCGACCTTGAGCTCCACCTTCACTTCATCGCCACAGAGCGGGTTGCGCCCTTCGGCGCGACGCGTCGCGCCTTCCAGCGTCCCGTAGTTCTTGGGACGCCGGTTATGGTCGAGGATGATCGACTGATAGAGCTCCTGCAGGTCGGACATGGGCTGACGGTGAACGGTGGAACGGTGGAACGGTGATCGGTGAACGGTGATCGGTGAATCCTGAAGGGTGAACGGTGACTGCGGTCGTCTCACCCTTCACCATTCACGGTTCACCGGCGGTGTAGCGGCGCAGCGTCGCCGCCTCGAGCCCTTCGCGCACTTCGGTGCACGCGATCGTCTCGAGGACGTCGGCAGCAAAGGCGTAGGTGAGCAGCTCGCGCGCCGAGCGAGCGTCGATGCCCCGGCTCTTCATGTAGAAGAGCGACGTCTCGTCCAGGCGTCCAACCGTGGCGCCATGCGTGCACTTGACGTCGTCTGCGAAGATCTCGAGCTGCGGCTTGGTGTCGATCTGTGCCTTCTCCGAGAGGAGCAGCGTCTGGTTCGTCTGCTTCCCGTCCGTCTTCTGCGCTTCCGGGTGCACGTAGACCTTGCCGTTGAACACCCCGTGCGCCGAGCCGGCGAGGATGCCCTTGTACAGCTCGCGGCTATAGCAGTTGGGCGCCACGTGCTCGATGCGCGTCTGGTGATCGATGTGCTGGTCGTTGTCGCCGAGGTACAGACCGTTGAGCGTGGCGCCGCATCCATCGCCGCGCAGCTCGGTGTAGACGTTGGTGCGCGAGAGGGCCCCGCCGACGGCGAAGCTGAAGGAGACCAGGTGACTGTCGCGCGCCTGGCGTACGTCCAACGTGCCGACGTGAAACGCCTGTGCCGACTCCCGCTGCAGCTTGAGGTGCGTCAACGTGGCGCCGTCGGCGATCGTGGCTTCCGTGACCGCGTTGGTGAAGTACGCGCCAGCGCCGCGGGCGGTCGTGACGTAGCTCTCGATCACCGTCGCCTTGGCAAAGCGATCGAGCACGATCAGGTTGCGCGGCTGGGCGACGCCGTTCACCGCGCCGGCGTCGCTCACGAAGAGCAGGTGAATCGGCCGCGTGACCTCGACATCCTGGCGGACGTGCACTACCGCGCCGTCGTTGATGAACGCGGTGTTGAGCGCCGTGAAGGTGTGGGCGTCCATCGACGTGATTCGCCCGACGTGCTGCTCGACGAGCAACGGCAGCTCGTCGTAGGCGCGCGCCAGCGGCAGCACCTCCACGCCGTCCGGCAGTCTCGCCACGCCGGAGAGCTCGGCGTGGTAGCGACCGTTGACGAAGACGAGCGTGTGCCAATCGGAGGCGCCGAAGGAGAATGGGGCCAGCTCCGCCGCGGTGGGCTTCTTCCCCGCGACGTCGCGACCGCCAGCGGTGAGCGGCGCGAACTCGCGCGTCACGATCGGCTCGACCGACGTGAAGTGCCAGTCTTCGTTCTTCGTCGTCGGGAAGCCGAGCTCCTCGAAGCGCGTGATGCCGGAGAGGCGCAGCGAGCGAGCCCATTGCGGCGCCTCGCGACCGCCGTTGCGCGAGAACGCCTCGAATCCATCGAGGTACGAGTCCATCACGCGACCGCCTCCTCCAACAGCCAATCGTAGCCCTTGGCCTCGAGCTCGAGCGCCAGCTCCTTGCCGCCGGAGCGGACGATCCGGCCGTTCGCCAGCACGTGCACGTAGTCCGGCACGATGTAGTTGAGCAGTCGCTGATAGTGCGTCACGACGATCGTCGCGTTGTCGGGCCGCTTGAGCGAGTTCACCCCGTTCGCGACGATGCGAAGCGCGTCGATGTCGAGCCCCGAGTCCGTCTCGTCGAGGATCGCGAGCCGCGGCTCGAGGACGGCCATCTGCAGGATCTCGTTCCGCTTCTTCTCACCACCGGAGAAGCCGGTGTTGACCGAGCGCGTGAGCATGTCGCTCTCGATCTCGACGAGCTTCATCTTCTCGTCCATCAGGTCGGCGAAGCTGATCGGATCGATCTCCTCCTCACCACGCGCCTTGCGGATCTCGTTGTATGCGGCGCGGAGGAAGTACGCGTTGCTCACACCGGGAATCTCGACGGGATACTGGAAGGCGAGGAAGATCCCCGCCTGCGCCCGCTCCTCGGGCTCCATCTCGAGGAGGTCCTTGCCCTCGTAGGTCACCGTGCCGCCGGTGACTGCGTAGGCAGGGTGCCCCGCGAGCACCTGCGCGAGCGTGCTCTTCCCCGAGCCGTTGGGGCCCATGACGGCGTGCACCTCCCCGGCGTTCACGGTGAGGTCGATGCCCTTGAGGATTTCCTTGTCACCCGCGGTCGCACGGAGGCTCTT
>DASXHF010000264.1:0-3610 GCA_036488775.1 Gemmatimonadaceae bacterium
GGCCTGTTCCTCACCCGGTGGATCACGCACTTCTGTGCGCCGGTGTTCTTCCTCCTCATGGGGACGGGCGCGTATCTGGCGCGGCGACGCAGATCGCCGAGCGAGCTGTCCCGGTTTCTGCTCACGCGAGGATTGTGGCTGATCTTCCTCGAGCTGGTGGTGGTGCGCTGCTTCGCCTACCAATTCAACGTCGACTACCGGATGACGATGCTGGTCGTCCTCTGGGCGCTCGGCTGGGCGTTGATCGTGCTCTCGGCGCTCGTTCACCTGCCGGTCGCGGTGGTCACCGCGCTGGGTGTCGTCACGATCGTGGGGCACAACCTGCTCGACTCGGTGAAGTCGGCGAGCCCTCTCTGGCACGTGCTGCACTCGCCTGGCTTCGTCGTGAATGGGCCAGACCACGTCGTGTTCGCGGCGTATCCGCTCATTCCGTGGGTCGGCGTGACGGCGGTCGGATACGGCCTCGGACGGCTCTATGACTGGGACGCGGCGCGTCGGCGCGCTGTGCTCTTGCGACTGGGGGTCGCCCTGAGCGTGGCGTTCGTCGCCATCCGCGCGGTCGACGTCTACGGCGATCCGTCGCACTGGGCGCGCCAGAAGACGGTGCTGTTCACGGTCCTCTCGTTCCTGAACACGGCCAAGTACCCGCCGTCGCTGCAGTTCCTGCTGATGACGCTCGGGCCGGCGCTGATCTTCCTGTGGGCGGTGGACCGCCGAACGCCGCGAATCCTTCGGCCGGCGCTCGTGATCGGGAAGGTGCCGCTGTTGTACTACGTGGTGCACTTCGCGCTGATCCATCTGCTCGCCGTGGTCGTCTGCTACCTGCGGTACGGATCGGCGCACTGGATGTTCGAGTCGCCGGACGTCGCGCACTATCCGTTCACCGCGCCGCCCGGCTGGGGATACTCGCTGCCGATCGTGTATCTCACATGGGCGTTCGTGGTCGCCGCGACGTATCCGCTCTGCCGGTGGTTTGCGGGAGTCAAAGAGCGGCGGAGCGATGTGTGGTTGAGCTATCTTTGAGCGAGGGTCGTTTCGATTCCTCGGAGCTACCTTCCCGGTAACCCACATCGAGGACGCTCATGGCAGACGTCACACGGCTCGACATCGACCTGGTTCGGCACGTCGTCCCGGTCTCCGAGTCCGAGCACGCGCTCTACCTGAGCGACGGCCGGGTGGTCACGTTCGATAGCTACGAGGGCACGGTGACGAGGGTCGTTCATCTGCCAACGAACGAGGAGCTGAGCGCAGCCGAACAGAGGACGGAGCAGGAAAGGAAGACGCCGCCGAGGCGCGGTACCGGAGTTCCAGGGATTTCGTAAGCGGGGCGGCCCGGCCGCTTGCCCCCCGTGCCGGCCGGGTGCAGCTTCTGCCGCGTCCTATCCGGCGCCCGCTCCCATGGCATCGCTCCGCCTCCTCGACTTCGTCGTCATCGGCAGCTACTTCGTCGTCCTGCTCTGGATCGGCATCTGGGCAGCGCGCCGCGAGAAGCTGGTGAGCTCCGACTACTTCCTCGCCGGCCGCGACGTGGGTTGGCTCGCCGTCGGGGCGAGCCTGTTCGCCTCCAACATCGGGAGCGAGCACCTGGTCGGCCTCGCCGGTACGGGCGCGGCGAGCGGGCTCGCGGTGGGCCACTTCGAGTGGATCGCCTGCTTCATGCTGCTGCTCCTCGGCTGGCTGTTCGTGCCCTTCTATCTGAGAAGCGGCGTGTACACCATGCCGGAGTTTCTCGAGCGGCGGTACAACTCGGCGGCACGCTGGTACTTCACTTGGGTGTCCGTCATCGGCTACGTCCTCACCAAGATCAGCGTGACGCTGTTCGCCGGCGGCGTCGTCATGCACGCGGTGACCGGGCTCGATCTCTGGTCGAGCGCGGGTGTGCTCATCGTCGTCACGGGACTCTACACGATCGTCGGCGGGCTCCGCGCGGTGATCTACACCGAGGTCGCGCAGGCGGTCGTGCTGATCGGCGGCTCGGCGGCGCTGATGTTCATCGGACTGCACGACGTCGGCGGATGGGCGGGGCTGCATGCACGGCTCCCGGCGGACTACTTCTCGATGTGGAAGCCGAGCAACCACCCGGATTTTCCGTGGACCGGTGTGGTGTTCGGCGCGCCGATCCTCGGGCTCTGGTACTGGTGCACCGACCAGCACATCGTGCAGCGCGTGCTCGCCGCCAAGAACATCAGCGAAGCGCGACGCGGGACGATCTTCGCCGGATATTTGAAGGTGCTGCCGGTGTTCATCTTCGTGCTGCCCGGCATGGTTGCGGCGGCGCTGTACGCCGACGTCCGCTCCGGCGCGGCCGACACCGCGTATCCGGCCATCGTGACGCGACTGCTGCCGGCCGGATTCAAGGGGCTGGTGCTCGCCGGGATGCTCGCCGCGCTCATGAGCTCACTCGCGTCGGCGTTCAACTCGTGCTCCACGCTCCTGACGTGGGACGTCTACCGCAAGCTGCGGCCGTCGGCCACGGAGGCGGAGCTGGTGACGTTCGGCCGCGGCTCGACGATCATCCTGGTCGGACTCGGGTTCGCGTGGATCCCGTTCATGAAGTACGTCTCGCCTCAACTGTACATCTACCTGCAGAGCGTGCAGGCGTACATCGCGCCGCCGATCGCGGCGTGCTTTCTGTTCGGAGTGTTGAACAGGCGATTGAACGGGACCGGCGCGATGGCGGCGCTCCTCACGGGGCTCGTGCTCGGCGGGGCGCGTCTGGGATTGGAGCTCGGCCGAGCACACCTCGCACCCGGCTCGGCGGCGCTCTGGTTCGCGAGCATCAACTTCCTCCACTTCGCCGCGCTGCTGTTCGTGCTCTCGACGCTGATCCTCGTCGGCGTGAGCTACGCGACAGCGCCGCCGCCCGACCGAGTCGCCGAGCTCACGTACAGCAAGGCGGCGGTGTCGCCGGCCGCGGAGGACGACCCGAGCAGGTGGCGGACGAACGTGGTGTTGTCGGTGCTGCTCGCCGTCATCATCGGCGCGCTGTGGATCATCTTCCGCTGAACCCGGGAACGACATGCGAGCCATAGCGATCGTCGCCACCTGCTGCAGCGCCTTCTTCGCGTTCTACACGATTCGTCTCCTGGCCGTGACGGCATGGTTGGCGCGAACGAAGCCCGGTGGCGGCGGCGCGTACATCGGCGCGGCGGTGTTTCCCATTCTCGCGCTGTTGTTCGCCTGGGCCGCATGGCGTGCGTGGCGCGCGGCGGCGGGAATCTCTAGCCGGGGTTCGTGACGGCGGGGACGTCCTCACGAGTCCGCCGCGCCGATCCAGTTACTCGCCGAGGAAGGATTAGATGTCTTGGGTGCAGTCGACTTCGGACAACGCGGATCGAATCGAGCGCGTCATGACGGTGACGATCGGCCTTGGCGTGACGGGCGCGGTGGTTGGCGCTATCTGCGCGACGTCGGCGATCAGCATCGTTGCCCTGGGCGCCGGTGGCTTTCCCGCCGTCAACTCCGCGGGCACGCCCGGCTACCTCGCCGTGGTGGCGGGCGCCGGTGCACTGACCGGAATGTTCGCCGCGCCGTTGCTCGGCTGGGGTCTGCTTCGACGCGTTCCTCTGGGGCGCGCCGTGACGTACACCGCGATCGGGACTGTGCTCGG
>DASXHF010000266.1:0-3808 GCA_036488775.1 Gemmatimonadaceae bacterium
TCGCCGGTGCGAAGCGCACGAGCGGCGTCCGCCTCCGCCATCGGCTGCACCTTGAGCCCGCGCGCCGTCGCGAGCCGCGCCGCGAGCGAATCACCCGCCGGTGTTCCACCGACGACGCCGATCACGACGACGTCGGCCGGCTTGTTCCGGAACGCGATGCCCAGACCGACGGCGAGGATCACCGGAAAGGCAAAGGTCCAGAACACGGCTTCGGGCTCGCGCAGAAACTCGCGGAATCGCACCAGCGTGAGCTGAGCGAGCGACCGCTGCCACCACGGAACGTCGAGCGCCGTCGCGGCGTGCATCATCGGCGCACGGACGGATTCGCTGGAGCGCTCAGACATCGCGCAGCTGCCTCCCGGTCAGCGAGACGAACACGTCCTCGAGCGTCGCCGAGTGCGTGGCGAGCTCGCCGAGGGTGAGTCCGCGCCGCGACAGCTCGGCGAGCAGTGCAGGGACCGCGCGCGCCAACTCGACCACCTCGAGCGTCCATCGCCCGCCATGCTCCCGTGCCGCGCGCACCCCGTCGAGCGCCTGCAGCTCGCCCGCGGTCAGCGCTCCCGCCTGCCCGCCGGCGACGGTGAATTCGACGACGTGCTCGGCGCCGAGCGACGCGATGAGCTGTCGCGGCGTGCCGAGGGCGATGACGTGGCCGTGGTCGACGATGGCGACGCGATCGCAGAGCCGCTCCGCTTCGTCCATGTAGTGCGTCGTGAGCACCACGCTCCGTCCACTGGCGCGCAGCTCGACGATGAGATCCCACAGTTGGCGCCGCGACTGCGGATCGAGTCCGGTGGTCGGCTCGTCGAGAAAGAGCAGCTCCGGATCGCCCACGATCGCGCACGCGAGCGCCAGTCGCTGCTTCTGCCCGCCGCTCAACTTGCCGACACGAGAGGAGCGCTTCTCGGAGAGCTGCACGACGTCGATCACTTCGCCGACGTCGCGCCCGCGCGCGTAGAAGCTGCGAAAGAGACGCACCGTTTCCTCGACGGTGAGCTTCTCGGCGAGCTGTGTCTCCTGGAGCTGGATACCGAGCCGCTCGCGCAGCTCGTGCTCGTCGTGATTCCAGCGCCGCCCGAGCACTTCCACGTCGCCCGAGTCGGGCACGGTCAGTCCCTCGCAGATCTCGATCGTCGTCGTCTTGCCGGCGCCGTTGGGCCCGAGCAACCCGAAGCACTCGCCGGCGTCGACGTGAAGATCGAGGCCGTCCACCGCGACGACGTCCCCGTATGCCTTGTGGAGACCGGAAACGCGGAGCGCCGGCGTCGAAGTCGCCGCGCTCACGGCGGACCGCCGCGAGTAGAGAGCTCGTTCATGACGTGAAAGCTACGATCAGGACTTCGGGCGCGTGAGCACCGCGTCAGGCGAGCCGTCGAACCAACTCCGTCCATCCTCCAGCCAACGATGCACGAGGTCGGCGTCCTCGCGGGTGAGCGCGACGCGCAACGACGCGAGCTGCTCTCCGCACGCGTCGATCGCGGCCAGAATCGACGCCGCGTTGTCCCCGACGATCGAGGCCCACATGTCGGCCGATCCGCCGGCGAGCCGCGTCATGTCGCGGCCACCGGGACCGAGCGCGGATCGACGCACACCGGCGTCGCGCAGCGTGAGCGCGAGCGCGGTCGAGAGGAGATGTGGAAGATGGCTCCTCCACGCCATCTGCTCGTCGTGCAACGCGGCATCGAGCCACTCCGAGCCGGCGCGCAGCTCGCGCCAGAACGACTCGGCGAGCTGTTTCGCCGCCGGCGTCGTGCTCGCGGTGGGGCAGAGAAAGATCCGGGCGTCCTCGAACAACGATTCGCGCGAGGCACCCCACCCGGACCGATGGCTGCCGGTGAGCGGATGCGCGCCGACGAACGTCGCGCCCAGGCCCGCGCGCTCGGCGGCCGCGACGATCGTTCGCTTCGTGCTTGCGACGTCCATCACGAGACGAGCCGACGCGAGACGACCGCTGAGCCGAGGCAGCATCTCGATCGTGGCATGGACCGGCAGCGCCAGCAGGACCACTTCCGACGTCTCGATGCCGGTCAGATCTCCGTCCAGCCGGTCCTGGACGACGCCTTCGCGCATCGCGGCTTCGACCTGTCCCTCGTCGCGATCCAATCCGATCACGCGCGCGCCGCGCGCGGCGAGCCCACGCGCGAGCGAGCCGCCCATCATGCCGAGGCCGAGCACCGCCACGCGAGTGTCGGGAATCACCTCGCCTCTTCCTGCGCACGCCGGCACATCCCGACGATCTGCCAGAAGATCTCACGGATTGCCTCGCTGGGCATTCCCTCTTCCCGCCCGAGCGCCGTGACGCGACGGATGACCTCTGCCTCGCGTCGCGGATCGAGCAATGGCAGACCGGCGGCTGCTTTCAGCTCGGCGGTGCGCTGTCCGAGCGCGACCCGCGCCGCGAGCAGTTGGACGATCTGCCGATCGACGTCCTCGATCGCGCTGCGGCAGTCCGCGAGGTCCTCGCGCGGGTCGCGCTGCTCGGGGACAGAGGGCCGCTCCGTCACAGCGCGGCCCGCGCGGTCCGCGCCGCGAGCCGTCCGTTCGATGCGGCCGGCGTCTCGATGCTGCGGCCGGCCGCGGCGGCGAACGCCGCAACACGTGTCACGAGCGACGCAAACGCCGGAAGGGTGAGCGATTGATCGCCGTCGGACAGCGCGGTCTCCGGATCCGGGTGCACCTCGACGATGAGACCGTCGGCGCCGGCCGCGATGGCGGCGAAGGCGAGTGGCGCCACGAGCGCGGAATCGCCGGCGGCGTGGCTGGGATCGACGATCACGGGAAGATGGGTCTCGCGTTTGAGCACGGGGACGGCGGAGACGTCGAGGGTGTTTCGCGTGGCACGCTCGAATGTACGAATTCCGCGCTCGCAGAGCACCACGGACTCGTTCCCGTGCGCCATGATGTATTCGGCGGCCATCAGGAGCTCGGTGATCGTCGCCGAGAGTCCGCGTTTGAGCAGGATGGGACGACGGACGCGGCCGAGCTCCGCGAGCAGCGCGAAGTTCTGCATGTTGCGCGCGCCGACCTGCAGCATGTCGGCGTGCTCGGCGACGAGGTCGACGTCGCGCGTGTCCAGCACCTCAGTGACGACGGGCAGTCCCGTCTCGGCGCGCACCTCGACGAGGAGTCGCAGCGCTTCGCGGCCGAGCCCCTGGAAGCTGTAGGGTGAGGATCGCGGCTTGAACGCACCGCCGCGCAGAATGACCGCGCCGGCGTCGCGGACGGCGACCGCCGTCTCGTGCAGCATCTGACGGTTCTCGACGGAGCACGGACCGGCGATGAGGGCGATGGCGTCGCCGCCGATCGTCGCGGAGCCGCCGACGCGCACCACCGTGCGGTTCACGCTGAACTCGCGCGAGGCACGCTTGTAGGGCTTGAGCACGGGGAGTACCGTCTCCACGCCCGCCATCGAGCGCAGGGGCAGCTCCTGGAGGCGCGCTTCGTCACCGATGCAGCCGATGATCGTGCGCTGCTCGCCGCGCGAGAGGTGGGTATGCAACCCCGCCGCTTCCACTCGTTCGCGGATGTGGTCGAGCTCTTCGTCGGTGATGTCGGGACGTGTGATGATGATCATCGAAGCCGGCCTGTGTCGGGAGAGTGTCGTGGAACGAAAAAGGCCCGTGGAATCTCCACGGGCCGTCGGGTGTCGTCGCGTTTGGTGGCTCAGGCAGGATCAGCCGCGCGTACGTCTCCGTTGACGGTCCGTCGAGAGACGGCCGAAAAAGTAGACGTAATAAAAGTGCGCGGAGACGAGATGCTGGCGGGCCATGACGTAGCATAGGGTCGCGGGCCTGCCGCCGTCAAGAGA
>DASXHF010000286.1:0-5801 GCA_036488775.1 Gemmatimonadaceae bacterium
CGGGTCGTTCTCCCGCTCCCACCGCTCGATCTCGCCGGCGGGGACATACGATTGATTGTCGTGCTCCGCGTGGCCCTTGCGGCGGTACGTCACCAGCTCGACGATCGACGTCCCTTCACCCCGGCGCGCGCGGTCGACGGCCCGCTTCGTGGCCTCGTACGTCGCGATGACGTCGTTCCCGTCGGCGCGCTCGCCCGGGATCCCGTAGCCGATCGCCTTGTCGACGAGCTGCGCGGCCAGCGTCTGCTTGCTGGTCGGCGTGGAGTAGGCGTAGCCGTTGCTCTCGATCACGACGACGAGTGGGCACCGCTGCACCGCCGCGAGGTTGATCCCCTCGTGAAACGCCCCCGTCGACGTCGCCCCGTCACCGACGTATACCAGTCCGACGCGCGCTTCCCGGCGCATCTTGAACGTCAGCGTCACGCCGGCCATCACCGGCACCATGTCGCCGAGCGGCGAGATCTGACCGATGAAGCCGCGCTCGGTGTCGCCGAAGTGGATGTTGAGCTCGCGCCCGCGCGTCGGAGAATCCCCCTTCGCCATGTACTGCTTCAGAATCTCCACCGGCGTCGCACCCTTCACGAGCATCGATCCGAGATTGCGGATCAGGGGCGAGAGCACGTCCTCTTTGCGCAGCGCGTACGCGCTTCCGACGGCGTCCGCCTCCTGGCCGAGGGAGCGGAACAATCCGCCGACGACCTTCGTCTGCCGGTAGAGGTTCACGAGCCGCTCCTCGAGCGAGCGCGTGAGCCGCATCCAGTAATAGAGGTCGAGGCGTTGCGCGCGGGTCAGGGAGACATCGCCCTCCGTCTCCGGGGCGCCGGACCTGGCGGCCCCCTTTCCGCGACGCGCACTCTGGCCAGTGCCCTGCGTCGCCGCCGACCGCGCCATCAGTACGACGCTTCGAGAACGTGCGACGGATCGTCGGTGCGATGCAGCTCGACGAAGAACCTCTTCACGTTCCGATCGAGCCGGCTCTCTCCCATCTGATCGGTCGCGGCTTCGACGAAGGTGTAGTGCCCTCCCTCGGCGCGGGCACTGAGCTTCACCGTGCCCAACGGACCGGTCCACGTCCGCGTGCGTGCCGTGGTCGTCACGATCGTGAGACCGAGCGCCGGAAAGAACGTATCGGCCGCGGCGAGAGCGTCCGCCGGGGTGGTGTGGCTGCGATAGAAATGACGCATTACGGTTTCCCGCTCCGCTCGGGGAGCACGTCCTGCATCCACTCGGTCTTCTCGAGCGGCTTGGTGGAATCACTGTGGAACTGCATGCCGACCGCCCACTGCCCGGACGTCACGTAGTTCAGCTTCGCCGAGTACGTGCCGATCTGCGGCGCCTTCACGAAGCCGTCGTAGGTACGCGCCATCTCGCGCGTGTTGGCGAAGATGCGTCCTTCGCCCGTCTCGATCGGCTGGTTGGTCTTTCGATCCTTGACGGTGATCGTGTAGACCACGTCCTCGCGGGCGCGTGGCGGGATGGGATCGGAGGTGATCGTGTAGCAGTAGCTCTCGCTGCATTGGCGCAGCTCGGGTCGCCGCGGCGGCCCGCAACTCACCACGCCCGTCAACGCGAGCGCCGACACCACCATCCACCCGCCACGCGCACCGCGACGCGGGATCACGACTGGTAGTACTCCAGGCCGAGGTGGGTGATCTGCTCTTCACCCATCAGGTGGCGCAGGGTGTTCTTCAGCTTCGTCTGCTGAATGAAGAGGTCGTGCTCCGGCTGCAGGCCCGGCGCCGTCATCGGGCTCTTATAGTAGAACGACAGCCACTCCTGGATCCCCTTCAGCCCCGCGCGCTGTGCGAAGTCGCTGAACAGCGCGAGGTCGAGCACGATCGGCGCAGCGAGGATCGAATCGCGACAGAGGAAGTTCACCTTGATCTGCATCGGATAACCCATCCACCCGACGATGTCGATGTTGTCCCAGCCTTCCTTGTTGTCGCCGCGCGGTGGGTAGTAGTTGATCCGCACGACGTGCGAGAAGTTCTTGTAGAGATCCGGATACTTCTCCGGCTGGAGGATGGTGTGCAGCACCGACAGCTTCGACTCTTCCTTCGTCTTGAACGACTGCGGATCGTCGAGCACCTCGCCGTCCCGGTTGCCGAGGATGTTCGTCGAGTACCAGCCGGCGAGGCCGAGCATGCGCGCCTTGAGGCCCGGCGCGACGACGGTCTTCATCCAGGTCTGCCCCGTCTTGAAATCCTTGCCCGAGATCGGCACGCCGCGGTCGTTGGCCAGCTGCACCAGCGCCGGGATGTCGACGGAGAGGTTCGGCGCGCCGTTGCAGAAGGGCACCCCTTCCATGATCGCGGCGTAGGCGTAGAGCATCGACGGCGCGATGGCTTCGTCGTTGTTCTCCATCGCACGCTCGAACTGCTCGAGCGTCGCGTGCTGCGGACCGGGCTTGATGAAGATCTCGGTCGAGGCGCACCAGACGATGACGACGCGGTCGCACTTGTTCTTCGCCTTGAAGTCGCGGATGTCCTGGCGCAGCTGCTCCGCGAGGTCGCGCTTCGTCTTGCCCTTCTTGACGTTCTTGCCGTTGATGCGGGTGACGTACTTGTTCTCGAAGACCGCCGGCATCGGCTTGATGGCTTTGAGGAAATCGGCCACCGGCTCGAGGTCCTTGTCCTCCAGCACGCCCGCCTTCTTCGCCGCGGTGTACGCGTCGTCGGGGATCGGGTCCCACGCGCCAAAGACGATGTCCTTCAGCTCCGCGAGCGGCACGAACTCCTTGATGAGCGGGCTGCGATTGTCCGTCCGCTTGCCGAGGCGGATCGTCGCCATCTGAGTGAGCGAGCCGATCGGCTTGCTGTGCCCGCGCCGGATGCTTTCGACGCCGGCCATGAACGTGGTGGCAACGGCGCCCAGCCCGGGCGTGAGGATGCCGAGGCGCCCCGTGGCGGGGCGCGGCGTGGCAGGACGATTGGACGACGCATGGGTACCGGAACCTTTCACGAACCTATTCTCCTGTGAGCAGAGGGCGCGGCGACCGGCTTGCGCGCCCAGAAGCGAGGACGAACCTCGCTCGACGTGCGCGCTTCCGCTTCGTCCGCTCGTGTGGTGGCCGTGTACACGTACACCACGCGCTGGACCACGGTGATCCAGGCCGTAACGGTCAAGACGACGATGATGATGGCCAACACCCAGCCATCGAGGACGAGCCCGAACAATGCCTGCGGGGCCGAGAGCAGAACGACGCGCTCAGGACGCTGCAGCAGCCCGACCTTCGCGTCGAGTCCGAGCGCTTCGGCACGCGCCCGGGTGTATGAGGTGAGAAACGCGCCAATGAGGCCGAGCAGCGCGGTGATCATGAGCAGGGTGCTGCCGTGCAGCGGACTGGTCGCGTAGAACACGGCCAGACCACCCAGAACGAATCCGTCGGCGAGGCGGTCGAGCGTCGAATCCAGGAACGCGCCGAAGGTGGAGCTCATCCCCGACCGACGCGCGACGGTGCCGTCGAGGACGTCGAACAAGGCCGTGATGCCGAGAAAGAACCCGCCCGTCCGGATGTGCCCCATCCCGTAGATGATCCCGCCACCGACGGTGCACAGCGTGCCGATGATGGTGATCGTGTTCGGGTGGACCCCTCGTTTCACCAACCAATTGGCGACCGGGTCGATGAGCCGCAGGTAACCGTTTTTGATCCAGTCGGGCAGAAGCTTCATGCGGCTCCGAGGCGCACGGAGGTCCCGCGGCCGGACGGTCGAGCGGCGGTGACGGTGGGCGAAAACGCGTACGGGCCGAAGGTTGGCTTCGGCCCGTAAAAGGTACCCGGGGTGCAACCGGCGAGCAACCGGCGGCCCTCCCGGCATGCCAGCGTCAGGGCACCGACCAGACGTAGGTCCCGGTCAGTCCGACGCTGCGGCTCTGATACGTGCGCGAACCATCCACCGTCACTGCCTTGAAGGTGACCGACGTCCCGGAGGGCACGCCCTGCACCGGCACCTTCTCCACCGTGTTCGGCGGGATCTGACGGAGAAACAGCTCACCCCCGCCCGCCGTCGTCACGTAGACGTTCACGGCCTGACTGAGGTTGTTGGTGATCTGGACCGACTGCTCCGCGGTCGCCGTCGTCGTCGGCGCGGTGCGCACCTCGACCTGCCGAGGGCTGCACGCAGTGAGCGACGCGGCGACGAGAACGACGAGGGCGAGCGATGAAACTCTCGATGGGCCTTTCATGGACACAGCTCCTCGGTCATGAACGAAAGAAGATGGCGGGACTCCGGTTGCAAGACACATGCGCGCATGAGCGCGCATGCAGTATACTGCGCAAACGGAACGGTCGCGCCCTTCACCATCCCGCCCCTCCCGTCACATGCATCGTCGTTCGCTCCGGAATCTGCTGACGTCGGTCGTCGCTCTCCTCCCCGTTCTCCTCGCGCCGAGCATCGCGCACGCCCAACACGCGCGACATGCACGACATGCGTCGCGTGGCACCGGCCGTGCCCCGGCCGCCCCCGGTATCACGGCCGCGCTGCGTGATTCCCTCCAGGCCATTCTGGATCGCGGCGTGGCCGACAGCGCCTTTCCCGGTGCGATCGCGGTGATCGGCACGCACGCCGGTCCGCTCGTCACCGTCTCCGCCGGACATCTCGACTGGTCGCCGTCGCCCGTACCCGATGTGAACACGCTCTGGGATCTGGCGTCGCTCACGAAGGTGGTCGGCATGACGTCCGCCATGATGCAGCTCGTCGAAAGCGGCAAGGTGAACCTCGACGCGCCGGTCCAACGGTATCTGCCCGAGTGGACGGGACCGAACAAGAATCGGGTGACGGTGCGCGACCTCATCACGCATCGCTCCGGCCTCCCGGCGTTCAAGCAGTACTTCAAGCTCAACGTCTCCCCCGACTCCACCCTGGCGCTCTTCTTCGCCACGCCGCTCGACACGGTGCCCGGGGTACGGATGGTCTACAGCGACATCGGCGCCATCCTCCTCGGCAAGATCATCGAACGAGTGACCGGCGAGACGCTGGACAGGTATCTCGCCCGCCACGTCTTCCAGCCGCTCGGAATGCTCGACACGCGCTACCGGCCCCTCCAGGACAGCGGCCTCCTCGCCCGCATCGCGCCGACGGAGAACGACCCCTGGCGCGGCCGGCATCTCCGCGGCGAAGTGCACGACGAGAACGCGGCGGCCCTCGGTGGTGTGTCGGCGCACGCGGGCATCTTCAGCACCGCGCACGATCTCGACCGCCTCGCCCGGGCCTATCTCAATGGGGGCGCGATCGGAAACGCCCGGCTGGCGCAGGCGTCTACCATACGACAGTTCACCACCGTGCAGGACTCGACGTTCTCGAGCCGCGCGCTCGGCTGGGACACGCCGAGTGAGAACAGCTCGGCGGGTCACTTCATCAAGCGGCCCGCGTTCGGCCACACCGGCTTCACCGGCACGTCGCTCTGGATCGCTCCGCAGCACGACCTGTACGTCATTCTCCTGACGAACCGAGTGAACCCGACGCGCGAGCACACGAAGATCGGCCAGGTCCGGGTGGCGGTCGCCGACGCCGCGATGCGTGCATTGCATCCCGACGTGGTCGCTCGCCTCGAGGCGCGCACGGGTGGTGGGGCCACGCCTTCAGCCACGGGAGCTCATCCATGAATCTGTCCGCGGTCGACTGGGCGATCGTCTTCGCCTACTTCGCACTCTCGATGGGGATCGGGCTCGTCTTCACCAAGAAGGGGGGCGAGAGCATCGAGGAGTATTTCCTCTCCGGCCGCAACGTGAGCTGGTGGCTCGCCGGCGCGAGCATGGTCGCCACCACCTTCGCCGCGGACACGCCGCTCGTCGTGACCGG
>DASXHF010000293.1:0-3242 GCA_036488775.1 Gemmatimonadaceae bacterium
CCCTCATTCATGCGCCGGCAGCGGCTCCATCGTCTCCGGATCCACCGGCACCTGCACTTCATCCCGGTACGGCGACGTCATCAGCGTCACGCGCATCCGTGGGAACGCGTTCATGAACGCCAGGTAGCACAGCCCCCACACTCCGAGATAGCCGAGCGCGATGCCGATCTCCCAGAGGCCGAAGGGCATCGACGCCGCTTCGCCATAGAGCGACGGATACACCTCGAGGTAGCGCACGAAGAACATGCCCACGAGGCTGATCACGGTGAACAGGGCCAGCGTCGGCCGGAACACCTTCGCCGCGCGGGAGAGCAGGCCGAAGAACGGCAGGAAGAACACCATCAGCACCGCCGAGACCGACAGCTTCACCCATGGCTCGATGAGCCGCAGTCGGGGCCAGTGCGTCTCTTCCGGCATGTTGCCGTACCAGATCACGAGGTACTGCCCGAACGTCAGGTAGCCCCAGAATGCCGTGAACGCGAAGCAGAGCTTGCCGAGGTCGTGGAAGTGGTTCTCGCCGATCAGCGTCTCGGCGCCGAGGAAGCGACGCCACGCCATCACGAGCAGCGTGAACGACGTCAGCCCGCAGAGCCAGCCGCCCATGAAGAACCACCAGCCGTACAGCGTGCTCTGGAAGTGCAGCGACATCCCCATCGACAGATCGAAGGCGAGGATCGACCAGCCGTAGCCGAAGCAGAGGGCGAGGAAGACGGCCAGCTTGCCCTGCAGCGAGTGTGTGCTGTGCAGCTCGCGTCGCTCGTCGCGGAAGCCGCGGCGCATGCGCGCCCGAATTCCTGCCGCCCACCTGGCGCCCGCCTCGGGCAGGAGTCCGACGTCGAGCCGCACGGAGGTGTAGATGTACCACAGCGACAGCCCAGCGATCACGGCCATGGCCACGAGATCGCGCGTCGTGAGGAATCCGGCGTCGTACCAGCGCACCTTCTCCGGGACCGGCGGCGCCTCGTGCGTCCATGGAAAGATGTGCCCTTTACCAAGCACGATCCCGACGATCAGCAGCAGCAGCGCCACGGGCAGGAAGGCGACGTACGCTTCCATGAAGCGGATGATCGCGCGCGACCAGCGCGCTGTCGTGATCCGCTGCACGGCGACGAACATCACGCCGGCCGAAGACAGCGCGGTGAAGTACAGCCAGCTGACGTGATATGCGCGCCACGCTCTGTCGGGCGCGATGAACAGGCCGGCGAGAAAGACGGCCACGCCGATGATGGCGAGCGCCGTGCACAGCGTGCCGACGATCGCGGGGATTGGCTTGCTGTACGCGGCGACGACTTCCTCGCGCGTGGGGGTGCGGACGTGATGCAGGCTCACCGCTCGCCTCCGGTCTCTGGCGTCGGGGTGGTGGTAGACGGAAGGGCACGCGTCGAGTCGCCGGCGGGCGCGTGCGTCGTGTCTCCCGGCGCCTTCAGGGGCGACGTGCTCGGTGCACCGGATGGGACGGCCTCTCCGCCGCGCGTCGGTCCCGCCTGCGCACCCGCGCGATGCCAGTACGGCGACGGCCGCGTCGGCCCCATCTGCGAGTAGCCGGGCACCTTGTCACCGGTCTCGCCCGGCAATCCCACTGGTCCCACGGCAACCTGATAGCGACCCTGCAAGCCGCGGACGTAGTTCACGAC
This sequence comes from Gemmatimonadaceae bacterium, assembly GCA_036488775.1. Taxonomy (GTDB): domain Bacteria; phylum Gemmatimonadota; class Gemmatimonadetes; order Gemmatimonadales; family Gemmatimonadaceae; genus AG11. The sequence goes on from DASXHF010000293.1 coordinate 1,635, forward strand.
GTCCCACCGATCGAGCTCCTCGATGCGATTGTACGACGGCATGAGCCCGCGCCCGTTCCGTATGATCCCCCAGATGTAGCCGTCGCTTCGCCCCTCGGCCGACGGACCGACGAGCGGCGGCGGGAACATCGCCTTCGCGGCGAGGATCGCTCCGTCGCCCTTCCCTGCCTCGCCGTGACAGACGGCGCAGTTGATCTGGTAATACATCCGGCCGTTGCGCAGCGATCGCGCGTCGGCGGGCGTCGGGTTCACGAGCGACGACATGGAGTCGATCGTCGCGGGCAGCGGCATGCGGCCCACGGCATACCCGGGCGCCATGCTGCCGTACACCGACACCGAGTTCTGCGGGTTGCCGCGGAATGGCGTGGTGTCGTTCGTCGGAGTCGCGCTCTCCCACGGATCGATCTTCGGCTGCTCCTTGAAGTCCGTGAACCAGGAGCACGCCGTGAGCGCGGTGACCGCGGCCAGGGCACCGTAGCGGCGGGCACGCCGGGCGACGTTATCGCTCACTGCGCACCTCCACCGCCCCGTGACGACGAAGCAGCTCGGCCGCATCGCGCGCCCGGTCAGGGCCCGCGGCGACCCAGACCCCGTAGTCGCCATGACTGAAGCGCGGATCGTAGCCGACCGTCGTCGTCAGCCGCGGAAGACGTGAGAGCGCGAACATGCCGAAGACGGTGGAGAGAGAGCCGAACAGCACCATGATCTCGAACCCGATGATCGTGTAGGGCACCCAGCTCGCGACGGGCTTGCCGCCCACGACGATCGGCCAGTAGTCCGAGATCCAGATGGCGATCCAGTAGCCGAACGTCACGCCGAGCAGTCCGCCGATCAGCGTGAACTTGCGCACGCCGCTCTTGGGATGCTGCATCGCCTCCTCGAGCTCGTGGCGCGGCGTCGGGCTGTACACCGTGATGTCGGTGAAATTCTTCTTCCGCAGATCGGTGATCGCCTCGACGGCGGCGTCGAGCTCACGGAACGCGGCCAGCACGCCCTGCATCAGTCGTCTCCCAGGGTTTGGTCCGGATCGATGACCAGCGCGTCGAGATCGTGCGACCGGTCGACGGCGTGCCGCATCTTCGGCGGCACGATCTCCTTCACCTCGGAGATCGCCATCACCGGCATCTGCCGGATGAAGAGCAGGAACCACATGAAGAACCAGCCGAAGGAGCCAAGCAGGATGGAATAGTCCACCCAGGTGGGGGCGTAGGTTCCCCACTGCCAGGGCTCGAACTCGTGTGACAACGACGGAACCACGATCACGAACCGCTCGAACCACATCCCGATGTTGATGAAGATCGAGAGGATGAACAGCCAGCCCGGATTCCGCCGGAGCTTCTGCGCGAAGAGCGACAGCGGCAGGACCATGTTGCAGATCAGCATGGTCCACGCGGCCCACCACCACTGCCCGAAGACGCGGTTCCAGAAGTACTCCTGCTCGACCCGGCTCCCCGACATCCAGGCGACCTGGAACTCCGTGAGATAGGCGAGCCCGACGACCATCGACGTGAACAGGCAGAGCTTCGCCGCGGCGTCGAGGTCGTTGATCGTCACCATGTGCTCGAGCTTGAAGAACTTCCGGAGCGGGATGATGATCGTGAACACCAT
>DASXHF010000047.1:0-6896 GCA_036488775.1 Gemmatimonadaceae bacterium
CGGAGCGCGGTCAGGCTTTCCGGGGCCAGCGCGCGCAACGCGGGCCGATCCCACGACAGGATCTGGTGAAAGGCGTACCAGCCTTCGGCGGTTTCCGGCGGGTGCGCGCGTGGGCGCTCGCCGCTGGACGGGATCGCGGAGCTCATGGTGCGCGAAAGATGACGCACCGCGCGCGGCCTCGGGAGGCCACGCTATCTCTCAGGCGGCGACGACCTCGTCGAGCACGCGCACGAACTCGTTCAGGTCGAAGGGCTTCGAGAGGACGCGGCAGTGAAAGGCTTCCCGCGCGAGCTCCTCGACGGCGCCGAGTGCGTCGCCGCTCGCCATGATGATGCGGGTGGCGAGCGCGGGACGGAGGGCGGAGATGCGGCGGCACAGCGCGCTCCCGGAGAGGCCGGGCATGTGCAGATCCACCACGACGGCGTCGATGAGCTCGGCCCCGTCGGCGACGAGCTCCAGCGCCTCGTCGGCATTCGACGCCTCGAGCACGGCCCAGCCGCGACGCTCGAGATACCGGCGCAGCACGCTCCGCACCGACGTCTCGTCGTCGACGACGAGCGCGCAGTGGGCGAAGGTTGGTGGGACGGGGAGGTAGCGGGTGGGCTTCAGCTTCACGGCGGGGAGCGGTCGCGCGGGGGAACCAGGGGCGGGCGGCCTACGAGCGCATGACGATCAGCCAGGTCTTTTCGGCACTGATTCTCATGCCGGCGCCGGGCGGCGGGCGCCGTGTCAGGAGATTCCTTTCAGGAACGAGCGCTCAGCGACGGAGGGCGGTCCGGTCGGCCGGAGTGGCGCGCTGACAATACTCCTCGAGCTGATCGAGCTCGCAGCTCTGCCAGTCGGAGGGAATGGGGGTGAGGCGCCGCTTCTCGATCGGTGCCTCGAAGCAGAGCCATCCGGCGTGGAGCCCTTCGGTCAGGACAGGGCGGCGACCGATGACGATCCGTCGCTCGGTCGGGCGCCGGCGGTCCGCGGCCGGTGGAGGAGCGCCGATGCGCCGCCGCTGCGCCTTGCGACGCTCGCCGAGTCGCGGTACGACGTCCCAGGTCTGCCACTCGGTGCCGTGCGAGTCCTTGAACACCCGGTAACCCATCGTCCGTCGCCCCCTTCCACCGGTGAGAGAATCGCGTGTGGTCGCGCTCGCTACCGACGAAGCTGATCCCCACTTTTGCACGGTTGGTGCCAAAAGGTGACAAATAGCGGGCTTGCGGGGGCACCGGAGAGCACGCGCCACACGGCACGGCCGGTGCATTAGCGCGCACGTCATCTCTCTGGAGATTTTTTCGTGCGCGTCTCGGCTGCGGTCACGCTGCTCGTCGTCCTCGCCTCTCCCATCGTGCGCTCTTCCCGGGCGCAGGTGGCGAAGGAGCCGGACAAGACTTTTCTGACCCGGGGCGATCTCGCGATCGGGGCCGTGGCGCTCGGTGCCACGGCGCTGGTGTCGATCTTCGACGACGACATCGGGATCGCGTCGCAACGGCCCGGATCGACGTGGCAGCGCCAGGGGCTGCTGCGCTTCGCGACGAACGTGAGCAAGGTGAACGAGACGACGCTGACGGCGGCGGGGATCCTGACGTACGGGATCGCACGCCTGTCGGGCTCGCGCACGGTGACCGACATCGCGCTGCACACGACGGAGTCGGTGGTGCTCGCGAGCCTCGCCAGCCAGGTGATCCGCGGACCGCTGGGCCGTGCCCGGCCGTACGTGACGAACGACACGAACCAGTACTCGTTCAAGTTCGGCAAGGGCTTCAGCAACTTCGACTACCGCGCCTTCCCGTCGATCCACACGTCGTCGGGGATGGCGGTGGCGACGGCGCTGACGATGGAGATGAAGCGCCGCCATTGGGGCCCGACGCCGGTGGTCGCCCCGATCCTGTTCGGCGCCGCGCTGCTGCCGGGCCTCGCCCGCATCCCGCTCAACCAGCACTGGGCGAGCGACATCGCGGCGGGAGCGTTCATGGGGGTGTTCTGCGGATACAAGGTGGTCTCATACAGCCACGACCACCCGAACAACTTCTTCGATCGAAATCTGTTGAAGGTGTCGTTGATCCCGACGACGCATGGGACGGTGGTTGCGTTCAATCCATAGCGGGCGCCGGCCCGCGCTTCGCGCGGGCGGCTGACCGGGAAGCGGTTGTCAGACCGCGAACGGATACGTCTCCGGCAGCTCGCCTTTCTCCCAGGGCGCGGTGCGTTCGAGGGGCTCGAGGGCGCGGGTCTGGTCGAAGTGGATGACGAGATCGAACTGGCGCGGGAGATCGGCGTCGAAATAGTGGCTCATCCGCTCGGTCTCAGGGCGATAGATGACCCCGATCGCGCGCTCGAGGCGGGGCTCGGAGAGCGCGTCGCGCATCGCCGACTCGCGCAGATCGAGCAGGAAATTCTCGACGCCGATGCGGTGAAATAGCGACTCGAAGCTGCCGGCGAGCCCTTGCCGGACGGTTCGACGCTGAGCCGGCTCGTCCCAATCGTGCGCCGCGGTCACCGTTCCGGCGAAGGTGGTGAAGCCGACCAGGCACGCGTCGTTGCCGTGCTCGCGACGAACGAGCTCGCCGACGTTCAGCTCGCCCGAGCGGCCCATCTGGGTCGCGCGCGCGTCGCCGAGGTGGGAGTTGTGCGCCCAGACGCAGACGCGGGCGTCGTCCCCGTCGCGCGAGAGGCGCGCGATGATCGCCTCCAGCGTCTCGAACATGTGGCCGTCGCGCAGATTCCACGACGAGGCGCGGCCGCGAAACATCGAGCGATAGTAGCGCTCGGCGTTCGCAACGAGACGCGCGTTCTGTTCGGCGGAGAAGAAGTCGTCGGCGGCGTCCGGGTTTCTCGCGATGTACTCGTCGGCGCAGTGGCGGAGCTCGGCGAGCTGTTGGACGACGTCGTCCTCGCACGCCTCGACGTAGTTGCGGCTCACGGCAAAGCCGTATGCCTGCGGGTCGTCTCCGCCGGCGGCCTCGAAGCACGAGTAGCGCTCTCGTGCGCGTTCGGCGGCGGGCGGATCGACGCGCTCGAGATATCGCAGCACGGCGTCGATCGAGGCGTGCAGGCTGTACAGATCGAGGCCGTAGAACCCGCACTGCTCCTCGCGACTGCGCCCCGCGTTGTGGCCGCCGAGCCAGCTCACGAAGTCGCGCACGACGGTGTTGCGCCACATCCACTGTGGAAAGCGGCGGAATCCCGACAGGGCAGCGACCGCATCGGGATCGTCGCGCCCTCCACGGACGAACCGATCGACTCGGCGAGCGTCGGGCCAGTCGCCTTCGATCGTGACGGCGCGAAAGCCGCGCGTCTCGATGAGGCGGCGGGTGACGGCGGCGCGCGTCGCATAGAAGTCGTGGGTGCCGTGCGACGCTTCGCCGAGCAGGACGACGCGCGCGTCGCCGATGCGCTCGACGATCGCGTCGACGTCGGCCGCGTCGCCCTCGGTGCTGCGAAGGGGTCGGGCTGACGAGCGGATTACCCGAAGGAGGGATTCGTGCGGCACACCGGTCATGTTATCTCTCCGAAGTCGGCGTCGTGGAACGTCGCAGAGAGCGTTCCACGACAGCAAGAGCGGCGGCGTACATCATGCACGCTTCGCGTCCGCCCGCGCCCGCGAGACTCATCCATAACCTTCCCGACCATGGCCCGCTCATCCCGTACTTCGCCCGCGCTCCATCCGCGTCCCGGACACGATGGCGCGAGCACTCGCGCGCCGCGCGACGAAGCACGTCCCATCACCGGTCAACGGGGCCGCGAGATTCAGAAGTTCGGCACCGTGACGCCGATGCCGATCGGCCTGACCGAACAGGTGTGCAAGGCGAGCTGCGACGCGCTCAACCGGATTCTCGCCGACACGATGACGCTGCGCGACCTGTACAAGAAGCATCACTGGCAGGTCGCGGGTCACACTTTCTACTCGCTACACCTGCTGTTCGACAAGCACTATGAGGAGCAGTCGGAGCTGGTGGACGGCATCGCGGAGCGCATTCAGCTGCTCGGCGGCCTCGCCGTGGCGATGGCGCCGGACGTGGCGGAGATGACGCGGATCGAGCGCCCGCCGCGCGGGCGCGAGGAGGTCCCAGTGCAGATCTCGCGGCTGCTCGAGGCGCATGAGCTGATCATCTCGGAGTCGCGCGAGGCGGCCTCGATGGCGAGCGACGCGGGCGACGAGGGAACGAATGACTTGTTGATCAGCGACGTGGTGCGGACGAACGAGCTCCAGGTGTGGTTCGTCGCGGAGCACGTGGTGGATGAGCCGGTGGTGCGGGCGAGAAGTTGATTACTGCTGGTGAATCGGTGAACCCGGTGAATCCGGCACCCGGTGAATCCGTGAATCGGTGAGGCGGTGAATCGGCTGGTGACTCGGTGACTCAACGGCTCAACCACCCTCCGCCTTCGAGGCCTCTACACTGGTCTCCGCGCTGGTTGCCGGCGGAGTGCGGTGATCAGGCGAGAGAGCATTGCCTTGAGGCGGTCGATCTCTCTCGCGGCGGCATCGAGTGCGGCCGGATCGCCGAAGACGAGCCCACGGGCGAGGTTGCACTGGTACTGCAGCTCGCTCGCCGAGCCCATCGCGATGAAAAGGAAGTGTAGGAGCTCTCGGTTGCTCCGCCGGCCGCACCCTTCGGAGATGTTCGAGCCCACGGAGACCGCGGCCCGACGCATCTGCGAGGTGAGACCGAATCGCTCCGCTGGTGGGAAGTCGGCCGTGAGACGGTAGATCAGCATCGCGACCTTTTGGGCTCGTTCGGCGACGATCAGATTCTTGGCATCCTGCATACGGGAAGAATGCAGCCGGCGCAGAAACGCACGTCATCGGTCTGTCGCGGTGCGGATCGCCGTACGCCGTTGAGTCACCGAGTCACCAGCCGATTCACTGTCTCACCGACTCACCGATTCACCCCTTCCCCCATCCCCCCTTCCCCCGCACCCACGGCACTCCCTCGCCTACGGCGCCACTTCATGAAACGTCACCTCCGTCTCCCGCTCGAGCGCCCAGCGCAGGCCCCAGGCGTCTTCGAACAGAATGAGTGGGTGGCCTTTCGCGTCGTAGAGCAGCATACGGCCGCGGTCGCGGGCGATGCGTTCGATCTGGTCCTTGGCGCCGACGACCCAGCGCGGGTAGCGCGCGGAGATCTTCTCGAGGCGGCAGGGTGCGCCGTACTCGTGTTCCAGACGATGGAGCATGACGTCGAACTGCAGTTGGCCTACCGCGCCGACGATCGGGGTCGGGCTCAGCGTGTCGGTGCCAGAGGTATAGAACACCTGCGCCGCGCCTTCCTCGGTCAGCTCGCGGAGGCCCGCGTCGAGCTGTTTGCGCTTGAGCGGATCGGCGGCGACGATGCGCGCGAAGTGCTCGGGGGCAAAGCGCGGGATGCCGGAGAACTCGAGTGTGCCGTCGGCGGAGAGCGTGTCGCCGATGCGGAGGGTGCCGCGATCCATGACGCCGATCACGTCGCCGGGCCATGCCTCGTCCACCGCCGAGCGCTCGCGCGCCAGGAACTGCTGCGCGCTCGACAGACGGAGCGGCTTGCCCGTGCGCACGTGGGTGACCTGGAGGCCGGGCTCGAACTTGCCGGAGCAGACGCGCACGAACGCGACGCGGTCGCGGTGCTTGGGGTCCATGTTCGCCTGAATCTTGAACACGAATCCAGTGAAGGCGGAGTCGGCGGGATCGACCAGACCGGTCGTCGCCTCGCGCGCCGTCGGCGGCGGTGCGAGCTCGACGAACTCGCGCAGAAAGGGCTCGACGCCGAAGTTGGTGAGCGCACTCGCGAAGAAGACGGGGGAGAGCGCGCCGGCGAGCACCGCTTCGTGGCTGAAGGGGTGCCCTGCCTCGTCGAGCAGCTCGATGTCGTGCAGGAGGCGATCATGGGCCTCCTCGCCGAGCAGCTCGCGGATGGCCGGGTCGTCGAGCGCGCCGACGCGAACGTCGGCTCGGCTCGCGCCGTGATCCTCGCCGCGCTCGAACCGGTGAATCAACTTCCGGCGCCGGTCGTAGACCCCGATGAACACACCGCCGGAATGGATGGGCCAGGTCACGGGATGGCAATCGATACCGAGCTCGGACTCGACGTCGCCGATCAGCTTCAGCGGATCCTCGCCGACGCGATCGCACTTGTTGACGACGGTGAAGATCGGCATGCGCCGCCGTTTGCAGACGGCGAACAGCTGCCGCGTCCGCTCCTCGACGCCCTTGCGATTGTCGAGCAGCATGACCGCGCTGTCGGCGGCGATGAGAACCCGGTAGGTGTCCTCGGAGAAGTCCTCGTGGCCCGGTGTGTCGAGCAGGTTCACCTGGTACCCTTCGTAGGCGAACTGCATGACGCTCGAGGTGACGGAGATCCCGCGCTCCTGCTCCATCTGCATCCAGTCGGAGGTCGCATGGCGCTGCTGGCGCCGCGCCTTGACGGTTCCGGCGAGGTGGATGGCGCCCCCGTACAGGAGGAGCTTTTCGGTCAGGGTCGTCTTGCCGGCATCGGGGTGGCTGATGATCGCGAACGTGCGCCGGGTGCGGATCGCGTCGAGCAGGTGCTGGTCGGTGGTCACGTTGGAAATCTAGCGGGGGCGAGGGGGCGGGGGTGGTACAGGTGAATCGGTGAGTCGGTGAAGTGTTACAGGTGAATCGGTGAGTCGGTGAAACGGTATGGCGGCTGGTGACTCGGTGACGCGACGGCGCCGGCTACAACCAGCGAGGAGAACGCTTCGGCGGGATCTCCAGGGCGGTTGTAGCCATGCGGTCTCGAGTCACCGAGTCACCAGCCGCCATACCGTTTCACCGACTCACCGATTCACCTGTAACCACCCCCGCCCCCTCGCCCCCGCTAGATTTCCAACGTGACCACCGACCAGCACCTGCTCGACGCGATCCGCACCCGGCGCACGTTCGCGATCATCAGCCACCCCGATGCCGGCAA
>DASXHF010000058.1:0-1807 GCA_036488775.1 Gemmatimonadaceae bacterium
CGGCGGCGACGACTTCCTCGGTGTTCATCGCATTCCTTTCGCTCTGGCGGCCGCCTGTGGCGAGCGCCTAGAGCATCACGTCCCCGCCATTGGGGCCGAGCGTCTGGCCGACGTAGTAGGACCCGTCCGACGACGCCAGCAACACGGCCGTTGGCGTAACCTCGTCTACCGTCCCGAAACGCCCGATCGGCAGCTCCTTCAGCTTCGCGCTGCGCCACTCCTCTGTCTCGCTGTCGAGCAGTGGAGTCTGAATGGGACCCGGCGCGATGGCGTTCACCAGCACGCCTCGCGCCGAGACCTCGCGTGCCAGGGCCTTGGTCAGCCCGATGATCCCTGCTTTGCTCGCGCAGTAGTGCGCGACCGAGCTCCCGCCGATCTGCCCTAGCTGCGACGCGATATTGATGATCCGCCCGTCACCGCGGTCGAGCATCTGGCCGATCAGCATGCGAGTGCACAGGAACGTCCCGCGCAGGTTCGTGTTCACGACACGATCCCAGTCCTCGACTGGCATGTCCGCTAGGAGCGATTCGGTGAAGATGCCCGCGTTGTTCACCAGGATGTCAACCCGGCCGAATCGTGCGATCGCCTGGTCCGCCATCGTCCGCACGCTCGCCTCGTCGCTGACGTCTGTGCGGATGAACAGCGCCTCGCGGCCGCAGGACTTGATCGCGGCGATGACGTCCTGCGCCTGTTCCGCGGATGCCCTGTCCGCGACGACGATGTGCGCGCCTTCGCGCGCGAAGGCGATGGCGATGCCAGCGCCAATGCCTGAGGCGGCACCGGTGACGACAGCTATCCGTTGATCGAGCTTGCCCACGTGCTCACTCCTCATCGTCGCGCCGTGCGGTGCCGTCAGGCTCCGTGCCGCCGTCGCGCCCGGCGACTCGCCACCGGTCAGCGATCTCCGCGCTACTCGCCATGTCGAAGCGATGGCTCATCAGGAGCATCGACGCATCGTGCTGCTCCTTGTCGTCGCTGCCCACGCAGTCGTCGGCGATCACCACGTAGTGGTCGCAGAACATCGCGTCCCTCGCCGTCGACTCCACGCAGCCCTCCGTGGTGCATCCGCCGACGACGACGGTCTGGATGCCGTTGCTGCGCAGCAGGAGCTCCATGTTCGTGCCCCAGAACGCGCTCGACCGGTACTTGCGGACCGCGATTTCGCCGGGGAGCGGAGTGAGCTCGTCGACGAAATCGTGCCCTGGCGTGCCGCGCACGGTGTACCGCAGGGGTGGTCCACCGCGCCGGGCGCTCTCGTGCATCCGCAGGTTGAACCGGATCTGCGCCGGCGAGTCGCTCATCCGGTTCGGCAGCGCGGTGTTCTGCACGTGGACGACGAGCACGCCGTGGCGGCGTGCCGCGCCGAGCAGCGCCGCAAGGCGCGGCCGCGTCTCGTCGTACATGGCCAGGTCGATCCCCAGGCTCCCGAAGAAGCCGTCAGGCTCGACGAAGTCGCGCTGCATGTCGATCAGCAGGAGTGCCGTGTGGGCAGGCGCGACAAGTTCGGAAAGCTCGGTGAATACCTGCTTCCCTTCGATCTGAATCAACGTTGGGTCTCCATCACCGTATGAGTCGCCATCAGCGTGCGAGTCTCCGTTAGCGAGTGTCACCGTCGCGCAGCTCGGGGTGCCGCGTGGCTTCCTCGGCTACGGTCGGGTGCTGCACTGCCGGTGCCCGGGACGCGAGCAGGGACTCACGCTGCTCGTCGGCCGGCAGGTCCTCCTCGGCGATGAAGTTCCCGAGGGCGGCGATCTTCGCGGGCGACTTCGCGCGGTAGTAGGCGTAGAGCGCGGCACCGATCACGATC
>DASXHF010000103.1:0-14098 GCA_036488775.1 Gemmatimonadaceae bacterium
CGCGCGAACGCGGGCTTCGCGAGGCGGTCCATTTTCACGGCTTTCTGACGCAGCGCTCGCTCGAGCAGTTGTATGCGCGGTGCGACGTGATGGCGCTTCTGCCGATCGACGAGCCGTTCGGCATGGTATTTCCGGAGGCTGCGCAGAGAGGGCTGTTGCTGATCGGCCCCAACCATGGCGGCCCACTGGAGATTCTCGACGGCGGGCAGCTCGGCTGGGCGGTCGACGCCTTCTCCTTTGATCCGATCGCCGATGCCTTTGCCAACGCTTGGCGTCTTCCAGATGTCGAAGTATCACGCCGGCGCGCACGAACGGCGGCGGCGTGCCGTGACCGGTACGGGCCAACTGCAACACTTCCGGCATTGCATGCGTTGCTAACAGTGTGAATGCGCCTGCGGCTCCCGGGCCGCGACATGTCCCACGTAGCACCCGTCCGAAGCGATGTATCCCGTTCTTTTCGCCATCGTCGTTCTGCTCGTCGCCGCGGTGTCGGTGCTGTTACGCTTGTACCGCCGGGAGCGCGCGATTCGTAAGGAGCGCGAGCTTGCCGCCAACTGGCCCATCGCGCCGGTTTCGGCGCACGAGGTGGACCCGGCATTTCGGCCTGGTCCGTTCGGGCCAGGGCTCGCGAGCGAAGTCGCCTTCGTCGGGCGCGGCGCATATCAGGTCGACGGCGGGACGAGTGACGCCGAGGCGTGGATGCTCGCGGTACTGGCGAAGCGGGCGCATCGCCTCTTCGAGTTCGGCACCTGTACGGGCAAGACCGCGTATCTCTGGGCCCGCAACGCCCCGCCGGGTGCGCGCGTCACCACGCTCACGCTCGCACCGGACGATCGTCGCGAGTATCACCGCGAGCCGACCGACGACGAGGACGACACGGAAGCAGCGCTCAGCGAGTCGGGCTATCGCTCCTTTCTCTACTCGGGAACGCCGGTGGAATCGCGCGTCGAGCAGCTGTTCGGTGACAGCAAGGCGCTCGACGTCACGCCGTGGGCCGGTCGGTGCGACGTGGTCTTCGTCGACGGCTCGCACGCATACTCATACGTCGTGAACGACAGCGCGAAGGCACTGCAGCTGGTGCGGCCGGGTGGTCTGATCCTCTGGCACGACTACGCGGGCCCGCGGCATTCGCCCGGTGTCTACCGCGCCCTCAACGAGCTCGCCGAGCGACTGCCCCTGCGGCGCATCGCGGGGACGATGCTCGTCGTCTACCGCAAGCCGGAAGCGGCAGCCCGCTCAGCTTGAGGGCTCGGTCAGAGTCGTCCACGCGAGCACTCGCTCGCGCACCGTCTCCACCGAGATCGCCCGCATGCATTCGCACGCCGCCCCATCGCGCGCGTGCGCCGCGCACATCGCGGGCGCGGTGAGCCACTCGGCATGGGCACCCAACGGCGCCCAGCGCCCCGGATGAACCGGCGGTGTGGGAGGAAAGAGGCCTAACGCGTGCGCGCCGGCACCTGCCGCGACGTGCAACGGTCCGGTGCTCGCCGCAACGACGCCATCGACGCGCGTGAACAGGGCGATCAACTCGGGCAGCGTGAGCCGGCCCGTCAGGTCGACGACATGGCGAGGCAGGCTCTCGAGCCAGGGCCGAAGGCGCGCGCCTTCGTCGCGAGATCCGCTCACGAGGAGCTGCACGCGCGACGAATCGAGTGATTCGCTCAACGCCTTCCAGTGATCGAGCGGCCACTCACGCGCGCTCCCTCCGGAGCCGGGGTGGATCACCACGATCGTGCGCGACTGATCGAGCACCGCCTCGACTGTCGGTGGCAGCGCGACTCGCGGGACGAGACGCGTGAATTGCGCGAGCGAGTCCAGCGAGGGCACCGCATCGCCCACCAGGGAGCGAGCGAGGCGGACGTCGAGCTGCGCTTCGTGCAGATCGCTGCGCTTGCGACTGAAGTGTTCGAGATCGTTGCAGGTGAACCAATGATACCAGCGGTGGCTGGTGCCGACGCGGCGCGAGATGCGAGCGGCGCGCGCCGCCCGCGCGATGTCCGGCCGGGGAAAGACGTGGAGCACCACGTCGGCGCGCGCCGAGGCGAGCAATGCACGCTGGGCCGCTGCGCCGTCGCGCTCGGCCGCGTCCCACTCGAGAATCTCGTCCACGAACGGACTCGCCTCGAGCACGGGACGCGTATACGCGCGACCGAGCACGACGACCTCGGCGCCGAGCTGCGTCTTGAGCAGGGCGCAGAGGGGCAGCGTGAGGACCACGTCGCCGATTCGATCGGTACGACTTACCAGGATTCGCATGCAGTCGCCAGCTTACAGTGGACAGTGCAAGCTGACTGTCGACTGTCCACTGTCAACTGCCGGCGGTTGCGGAATATAGCCCTTCTCCCAGCTATAATTCCCGCATGCCTCAGGTCCCACTCAATCGCATTGGCATCGTGATGATGAGCGCCGTGGGCGACGCGGTGCACGTGCTGCCGCTCCTCACCGCGCTCAAGACCCACAGCGCCGACGCGCACATCACCTGGGTGCTCCAGCCCGGTGCCGCCTCCCTCGTGCGCGGGCACTGGGCGGTGGACGAGATCATCCCCTTCGACCGGTCGCGCGGATGGCGTGCCTATCCCGAGGCACGGCGCGCGCTGGCCCATCGCCCGTTCGACGTCGTGCTCGCGCTCCAGGTGTACTTCAAGGCGGGGATCGTCACGTCGTTCACCCGTGCCCCCGTGAAGCTCGGCTTCGACCGCGCGCGCGCGCGCGATCTGAACTGGTTGTTCACGACCGATCGCATCCATCCTCGCCCCGGTCAGCACGTCCAGGACCAGTATTTCGAGTTTCTGGAGACGCTCGGCGTACCGCACGATCCCATCGTCTGGGATCTCGGACCATGGGCCGAGGAGCGCGCCTGGCAACGACAGTTCTTCGAGCAGTTCGACCGGCCCATCGCACCGATCGTGGTCGGCACGAGCAAGCCGGAGAAGGATTGGCTCCCCGAACGCTGGGCGCAGGTGAGCGAGGCGCTCTACGGCGACTTCGGATTGCAACCCGTGTTGGTCGGCGGCACGACGCCGCGCGAGAAGGCCGCCGAGCAGATCATCCGTCGACATGCGCGCGTGCCCGTGGTGTCGGCACTGGGCAGCGGTCTGCGCAATCTGGTCGGCATTCTCGACGGCGCGGCGCTGGCGCTCTCTCCGGACACCGGCCCCCTGCACATGGCGGTCGCCTTGGATCGTCCCGTCGTCTCGTTGATGGGTTACACCAACCCCAAGCGCGTCGGCCCGTACCGGCGCTTCCACGATCTCCTGATCGACGCCTACGGCGATCCGGGAGAAGACTATCCGATCTCGATGGAGAACCGGCCGGGCCGCATGGCGCGCATCACCGTGCGGGACGTGCTGGAGAAGGTGGAGGTGTGGCAGGCGCGCTACGCGCGCACGTCCTCGGTGAGCGTGCCGCCGAAGCGATAGCGCACGCCCAGCGTCGCCATCAGCCGTACGAGTCGCTGGAGCGGCAGACCCATCACGGCGAAGTAGTCGCCGTCCACGCGCTCGACGATGGTGGCGCCGTAGCCCTGAATCCCGTACGCGCCGGCCTTGTCCATCGGCTCTCCAGTGGCGACGTAGGCGGCGATGTCATCGGCGTCGAGCGGATGGAAGGTGACGACGACCTCCTCCACGGCGGACACCGTGCGGCCTCGCCACTCCACCGCGACGGCGGTCATGACGATGTGCGACCGTCCGGAGAGTCGGGTCAGCATCTCCACGGCGTGCGCGCCGTCGCGCGGCTTGCCGAGGACGTCGCCGTCGACGACGACGATGGTATCGCTTCCGACGACCAGCGCGTCCGGCGCTTCCTGCGCCGCGACCGCCGCCTTTTTGCGCGCCAGCCGCTCGGCGTGCGCTGCCGGTTGCTCGCCGGAGCGGTACGATTCGTCGATGTGCGCCGGACGGACGATGTGCGGGATGCCGACGAGCGTCAGCAGCTCGCGCCGCCGCGGCGACTGCGACGCCAGCACGACGCGCGGAGTCGGGTTCGGGGTCATCGCTCCAGCCACAGAGTGACCGGTCCGTCGTTCACCAGCTCCACCTCCATCATCGCCCCGAACTCCCCAGTCTCGACCTGCACCCCTCGGGCGCGAAGCAGGGAGATGAATCGCTCATACAGCGGAATCGCGACCTCGGGCCGCGCCGCGCCGACGAAGCTCGGGCGGCGCCCCTTCTCCGCGTCGCCATAGAGCGTGAACTGCGAGACCACGAGCACCGCGCCACCGACGTCGCCCAGAGCCAGATTCATCTTGTCGTCCGCGTCGGCGAACAACCGGAGTCCAACCACCTTCTCGGCCACCCACTGCAGCTCGGCCTCGCCGTCGGCGTGGGCGAAGCCCACCAGCAGCAGGTAGCCGCGACCGATGCGCCCGGTGACCCGGGGCGGTGAGCCGACGCGCACTTCGGCGCGCGAGACGCGCTGGAGCAGGACACGCATGCAGGGACGTGGGGGGCCGGGGGGGTGAGCGGAACGCAAGATAATGGGCGCCTTGTTCGCGCGCGCGGCGGTGCGCAGCTTCCGGCATGGCCTCGCCTCCCGTTGCTCCGACCACGCGCTCGCTCGCACGGCCGTACGAGCAGACCGTCGACGTCGAGACGCCGGAGCTCGTCGTGCTCACGTACTCCATCGCGGGCGTCGGCTCCCGCGTGCTTGCCGCGCTCACCGATCTGCTGATCTGCACGGCTGTGCTGTTCGGGCTGTTCATCGCCGTTGCGGTGCTCGCAGTGTCGGGCCGGTTCGGCGCGCGCGGCGACGTCGTGCAGAGCTGGGGGACAGCGGTGCTCATCCTCGCCCAGTTCGCCGTGCTCTGGGGCTACTACGTGCTGTTCGAAGGCTTCATGGACGGGCAGACGCCCGGCAAGCGGATGCATCGCCTGCGGGTGGTGCGTGAGGGCGGATACTCGGTGACGTTCGGCGCGTCGGCGGTGCGCAATCTCGTGCGCATCCTCGACATGCAGCCGCTCTTCTTCTACCTCGTCGGCTTGGGCAGCGTGCTCGTGACCAAGCGTGGGCGCCGGCTCGGCGACATCGTGGCCGGCACCCTCGTCGTTCGCGAGGACGTGCGCAGCGTAACGCCCGAAGGCGTTGGCGCGCCAGCACGCGAGTCAGCCCGCGCGACTCCGCTCCAGACGCTGTTGAGCGAGGACGAGTACCTCGTGCTCGACCGCTTCGTCGAACGGTGGAGCACGCTCGACCCGCTGCGGCGCAGCGCGCTCGCGGCACAGCTCGCGACGCGCTTTGCGGCGGCACTCCCGGACGACGGCCGGCCGGCGGGGCGCCAGCTGCTCGAGCTGCACGGCCGCGAGCAGCGCGCGCGGGCGCGGGGCGTCGCTTCGCGCGACGAGAGCGGCGCGGGGCGAGAGCGCCAGGCGCTCATCGCGGCCAGCGCCCCGCGGTGGAATGCGTTCGCGGCACGCCTCGCCGAGGCCCAGAAGCGCGGCCTGCGTGGCCTCGGCGAGACGGGAGTGCGCGACTTCGTCGCGGAGTATCGCGCCCTTGCCGCCGATCTCGCGCGGCTGCGCACCGCGTCGGGAGGACGAGCTCTCGACGAGCTGTTTCAGCTCGGACGGCTGGTCGCCGGTGCGCACAATCTTCTCTATCGCGATCGCGGCGTGCCGCTGCGCCGCGCGGTCCATTTCCTCTTCGACGACGTGCCCACGGAGATCCGTCGCTCGGCCGCGCCGGTCGCGCTCGCGGCATTGCTGCTGTTCGGACCCGCGATCATCAGCGCGGTGGGGGTGATCCGCACGCCGGCGCTCGCGGCCGAGCTCCTTCCGTCCGGAATGCTGCGCCGCGCCGCCGACGGCGCCCGGCGCGCGCGCAACGGCGAGGGCTACATCGACGATCCGCAGCTGTTCCGGCCGGTGATGGCGAGCAGCATCGTGTCCAACAACGTGCAGATCAGCTTCGCCGCGTTCGCCGGCGGCGTGACCGCCGGCCTGCTGACGACGCTGCTCCTCGTCGCGAACGGCATTTCGTTCGGCAGCGTCGTGGGACTCTACGTGCACAACGGCACCGGTCCGCTGCTCCTCGCCTTCGTAGCGCCACACGGCGTGCTCGAGCTGTTCGCCATCTGCGTGGCGAGCGGCGGTGGATTTCTGCTCGCCGCCGCCATCCTGCTGCCCGGTGAGCGCTCGCGCCGCCGTGCGCTGGTGGAGAACGGGCGGCGCGCCATCCGGTTGATCGCCGCCTCCACCCTGCTCCTGCTCGTTGCCGGCACGATCGAGGGATTCGTCTCGCCGATCGAGTGGTGGCCGGTCGAGGGAAAGCTCGCGGTGAGCGCGACGACGCTCGTCCTGCTGATCGCCTACCTGCGCGGCGGCCGGCTGCCGCGACGCCGGACGGACGCGGTGTCTTCCGACACCGGCGGTGCGCTGGCGCTCGGCGCCGTCACAGCGCGCCGCGCGCCTTGAGCTCGAGGTATTCGCTCACCACCGCCGCGGCCATCTGATCGGGTGCGACGTCGAGCACGATGACGCCAGCCTCGCGCATGCGCTGCAGCGCGGCCGCGCGGTCGGCGAGCAGCTCCTCGGCCGCGCCTTTCGCATAGAGCGCCTCGTCGGTTGCGACCGGCGCCGCGGCAGCCGCCACGAGCGCCTCGTTACGCAGAGCGACGACGATGGCGAGGTGTCGCGACATGCCCCGCGTGAGATGGGCCAGCAGTGACCGCGCAGCACGCGCGTCGATCACGTCGGTGAGCAGCACGAGCAGCGAGCGCTTGCGCTGCCGCAGCGCGAAGGCGCGGAACGCGGCGGCGTAGTCCGGCTCGACGAGCGACGGCTGCAGCGGCACGAGCGCCGAGCGCAGGGCATGCAGCGCCGCGGCGCCGCGCTGCGCCGGCACGAACGCGCGGAGCTGATCGTCGAAGACCATGGCCCCCACTCGATCTCCGGCGTTCGTGGCGACGTCGGCCAGCACGAGGGCCGACGACAGCGCGTACTCGAAGCGCGGAAACTTTCCGGCAAGCTGCGTCATCGTGCGGCCCGCATCGACGACGACGTACACGGTCTGCGACTGCTCGGTCGTGAACTCGCGCGTGATCGGATGGCCCCGGCGTGCCGTCGCCTTCCAGTCGATGTGGCGTGGATCGTCGCCGATGACGTAGTCGCGCAGCCGCGCGAAGCTCCGACCCTCCCCGCGCCGCCGCGCGTCTCGCACGCCGGCCACAGCGAGGCGGTGGTGGACGGCGAGCCAACGGAACCGCCGCACCCCGGCGAGCGACGGCGCGACGAGCGCGCTGTCCGTCATCGGATAGTGCAGCGTGCGATCGACCAGACCGAGCGAGGTGCCCACGCGAAGCGCGACGTCACCAAGCACCGCCGATCCGCGGGCGCGTCCCTCTACCTCGAACGACAGCTCGACCATTCCGTCGGCGGCAAGCGCCAGCCGGGTCGGCTCGCGATGCGTCTCCAGGAACGGCGCCGGGATCGCGTCGTACAGCGAGACAACCAGCGGCCTATTCCAATGCGAGCGGATCTCGTAGCGACCCGCGGCCACGTCTCCGACCCCGACGGCCTCCGGCACCTCCCGCGTCAGCTCCAGATCGCCCGCGCTCGGCAACAGGACGACGTCCGTCGCCACGCCGGCGAGCAGCACGAGCACCACCGCCGCCGCCGCGACACGGCCGACGGCCGTCCCACTCGCCAGCCACACGAACGACGAGATCGCGGCGAGCGTCGCGAGACGCCGAGTCGGCACGAAGTCGGCGGCGCGCCGCCACTCGCGCAGGCGCCGGCGGATCGCGGACCAGATCACGCCATCACTCGGGCACGCGCACGCGCCCGAGCAGCGCGGCGAGGACGTCGTCGGCCGTGCGGCCTTCGACCTCGAGCTCCGGCGCGAGCACGATGCGATGCCGGAGCACGGCGGGCGCAATTCCCTTCACGTCGTCCGGGGTCACGAAGTCACGCCCCTCCGTCACGGCAACGGCGCGAGCCGCACGGAAGAGCGCGACCGTCGCGCGCGGCGACGCTCCGAGGGCGAGCATCCGCTCTTCCCGCGTCGTGCGGGTGATGTCGGCGACGTAGGCACGCACTTCCGGCGCCACGCGTACGGCGTCCACGAGCCGCCGGAGCTGCAACGTCTCGTCGGCGCTCAGCGTCGGCGGCACGACGCCGAGCCGCTCGGCGTCGAATCCGTCCTCGTAGCGTGCGAGCAACTCGAGCTCCGCCTCGCGGGTCGGATAGGGCATCACCGTCTTGAGGAGAAAACGGTCGAGCTGCGCCTCGGGCAGCGGGTAGGTCCCTTCGTGCTCCACCGGATTCTGCGTCGCAAACACGGTGAAGCTGTCGCCGAGCGGCCGCGAGACGCCATCCACGGTGACCTGTCGCTCGGCCATCGCCTCGAGCAGCGCGGACTGCGTCTTGGCCGGCGCGCGGTTGATCTCGTCGCCGAGCAGCAGGTCGGTGAACACCGGTCCGGGCTGGAACTCGAAGCCGCGCGCCGGGTCCCGCAGCACGTTCACGCCGGTGACGTCGGAGGGCATGAGGTCCGGAGTAAACTGGATGCGCGCGAAGCGAAGGCCGAGCGTGGCGGCAAGGGCTCGCACGAGCAGCGTCTTGGCGGTACCCGGCACGCCCTCCACGAGCACGTGACCGCGCGCGAGAAAGCCGACCAGAGTGTCGGAGATGGTACTCTCCTGGCCGACGACGCGCGTGGCGACGGCGCCGCGAACACGGTCGAGGAGATCGGCGCCCTGTTGAACGGTCAGGATGGTCATGCGTGGGTGGTCGTGAGGGATTCTTCGATCCGGCGCAGGGCCGCGCCGATTCGTGCCAGCTCGCGCCGCGCGACAGTTTCGCGCAGCGCGCGACGGACGAGCGCGACGTCGGCCGCCAGCTCCGGCGCACGGGACTCGACGTCGGAAAGAAACGCATCGTCGCTGCGCGCGCGGGTCAACGAGCCCACGCCCTCGGCGCGCGTGCGAACGCCGCGGACGAGCCTCGCCGTGATCGTGCGCGTCGCGCCAACCTGCTCGTACGCGTGCGCCAGAGCATCCACCTGCTCGAGCGGATCGCGTCGCTCGACCGTCTCGCGATCGACGGGCACCAGCGGACGCGGGCCGGTGGCGGCGATCAACAGGAGACCGGCGACCGCGAGCGCCAGCAGCGCGCGGCCGACCGGATGGCCCACGAGAAAACGCCAGACCACGCGGCGCAGCGACGGCTGCGGCCCGAAGCCTTGATGATACTCGTCGAACACGAGCGTCGTCCGCGGCGCCGGCCCACCGGCGCGCAGCCACTCCAGCATGCGCGCGGCCACGGCGTCGGCTCCCCAGCGGCACCGGCGCAGCACGTCATTGCGCAGCAGGTCGGGATCCGCCACGACGACCACTCGGCCGCGACCGAGCTCGAAGCCGACGGCCGCGTCGCCTTCTTGAACAGCCTGGTTCCGAGCTCGCCGGACCAAGGTCGCGAACTCCACGTGCGCGTCGGGTTCGCCGCGAATCCATCGGAGGGCGTAGAGGTGCACCAGTCCATCGGGCCAGAGCGGCGGTATGAGCTCGCCCAGACCGCGACAGCCGGCGCTGTCGGCGGCCGGGATGCGAAGGATCCCGCCCTCCGGTGTATGCGAGACGCCGAGCGAGTCCGCGAGTGCGTCCCGCCGGTCCAGCGCGAGCAACAGTGCGTCGCCGGCGCGCACCGCCTCGAGATACGCGTGTGCTTCGGCCGCGGAGAGCGGAAGCGCCGGTGCGAGCACGGCGTGAATCGTTCTCCCATGCGGTGCGTTGGCGGCGGGCATCGCCGTGTCGTCGCGCGACGAGCTCTCGAATCCGAGCCGTTCCGCCAGGCGGAGCAACACCCGGGCCCCCATCGGCCCGCTCTCGTGCGAGGTGAGCCGCGAGTCGCCGACCCGTCCCACCGACGTCTGCGGCGCGAGCAGCGCGGCGAGCACCACGATCGCGCCGACGATCGGGAGGACGACGCGCGGGCGCGTCCACCATTCGCGCGCCGGCGAGGCCAACGGTACGGTCACGCGGCGCGCGCACTCCGTGGCGCGAACGGTTCGGCGAGCCGTCGCAGCTCGTCGATGAATCCGGCGTCGCATTCGCCGTGACCGAACACGCCGACGTCGAAGTGCCGGGCAAAGGCGCGAAAGGCGCGGTACGACTGCGACCCGCGGCGCCGCAGCTCGCGTGCGTAATCGCCACTCGTCATCGAGGTATCGAGCCGCAGGCGATCGCTCTGAGCGAGGCTGGTCAGGACCGCATGATACAACGCATGCGCGGCGTCCTCATACCGCCCCTCGCGCGCGAACCGCTCGGACGCTCGCCACGGATCCTCACCGCGGCCCGCGCCGCGAAGGCGACCGCTGCGGTCGGCGCGTCGCTCACGCAGCCGCGCTCCCACGATGAGCCGCGTCACGACGACCACCACCAGCAGCGCGGCCACCGCCAGCGCGATCGTCCGCGCGGACGAGGTCCCGCGAAGGAAGCGCACCGCGCGGCCGATCCATTCGCCGAGCCAGAGCAGGAGCCGCTCGCCGATGGAGCTCTGCAGCGAGCGCCTGAACTCCGCGGCGCGCACGACCGCCGCCACGGAGTCGTGCACCGCGCCGGCCGGCCAGCTCCGTTCGACGACCTGAAACATCGGCGGCGCGATCGCTCAGCGGGCCGACGATCCGGCGCCGCCGGGCGTCGTCAGTGCGTCGGTCATGAGCTCGATGTCGAGTCCTTCGCTCTGAATGCGTGCGTCGTAGTAGAGCAGTGCCTCGGTGATCGCCACGACGGGAAACACCAGCACCGTCGCCACCGACGTGATCACCGTCTGCACGATGAAGCTGCCGATCAGCGCCGCAACCAGTGCCAGACCGACGACGACCACCCAGTAGATGATCGCGACCAGGCCGAGCGTGTTCAGGATGTGCCACTTCCGCCGCCGCGACAGCTCGCCGGACCGCCGGAACGCCTGCACGACGCCCGCGTTCTCGAGCACGATCGCCGGGGTGACCGCGAAGAAGCGGGCGACCACATAGAACACCGGAAAGACGAACGCGAGGAGCGCGGCGGCCATGGCGACGTAGCGAAGGACGGCCGCTACCATCACCGACAGCACCCGCGGCAGCGCGCGTCGCACCGCCGAGCCGACGTCCACCTCCTCGCCCAGATATGCGTCGGACGCACACACGAGGAGCACGGCGCTCATCAGCGTGAAGGTCAGCCAGCCCGCGAGCGAGGCGATGATGGTGCTGGCGTACAGTCCGTTCTGCGCCTGGAGCGGATCGGCGCGGCCAAGGAATCGCATCGGGTCCCCGATGACGGCGAGGCGCAGGATGAGGAACGGGATGTACGCGAGCGCCGAGCACATGACGAACTGGGCGTAGTGGGCTCGCAGGATCTGAAACGCCGCATCCACGATCTCGGTGGCAGAACGCGGACGGAGAGCGGGAGCGGGCATGCGGGTTTCCGTTCGAGTGGGCAGCGGAGCGCAGGCGGAAGATGCGGTGTGTACGCGCGCCGAGCCAGAGCGCGGCGTCAGCTGGCGCCGCCCTCAGTCGCCGGGCGCGCTCGCCGGCAGCAGCGGGATGCGCCGATGCGGGCCCGGCTCGTCGGCCACGAGCACCTCGAGCTCCCGTTCCTGCAGGTTCAGGTGGTAGTGCGTGCCGACGATCCCCACGCGCAGATGGCTGAGGGTGAGTTGACGCCCCTGCTCGAGGTCGGCGGCGTTGTCGAAGCGCACGCTGTCCCGTCCGTCGACGAACGTCACCCCACCCGCGCCGACCACTTCGCCGAGCTGGCCGCGCACCACGAGCGCGGTGTTCTCGTCGATGCCGATGCCGAATAGCTGCGGGTTGCCGGCGATGACCATGAACAATCGCTGAAGCCGCCGGCGCTGCGAGAAGTGCGTATCGATGATCGCCTCGTAGCCGAGCAGGCCGAAGCCGGGCCCGACGTACTGCTCCACGAGATTGCCTTCTTCGTCGATCTCGCCGCCGGCCATCGTCAGCATCGTGAGCGCCGCGGCGCCCGCGCTCGTCCCGCAGACCACGCCGCCCCGCTTGTGCAGCGCTTTCATCGCCGCGCAGGTGTGAGTCCCGCTCAGCGCGGCGACGAGCTTGACCTGGTCCCCTCCACCGAGGAAGACCGCGCCCGCCTGGTCGATGCGCCGGGCCGCCGCGAGGTCGCTGCGCTCGTCGTTCCGGTCGACGCGCACGAAGGAGACGTCCCGCAGGCCGGCGGCGGCGAAGTCGGCCGTCCACAACTTCCCGCTGCCCGTCGGATCGGCCGATGCCTCGGTGATGCCCACGATCGGACCGCCAACGGCGCGCGCCTCGTTCACGAATGCACCGAACGCATGCCCCTCCGGTCCGCACGCGCCGCCGATGAGCACTAGCGTCCCCGCCGCCGGATCGTCGGATGGAAGGGCCGTGGGCGCGTCGATCCGCGGTGGCGAGGCGCTGGAATCCCGCGGCGTCATCGGCCCGCGTCCTGCTGGCTCAGCGCCGCGGCCGCGAGCGCCGCCGCGATCTGCGGAGCGGGCGGCATCGACGGATCCACCGGGCCCGCGTCCTCGTCGCGGGCACCCGCGTCGATCCATAGGCGGCCGTCGCGGACGGTGCCGATCGCCGCCGCGAGCTTGGCGTCCCGCCGCGACACGGTAGCCTCCGTCGAGAACACCGCGACACGGCATCCCGACTCGCGCGCGTAGTCCTGAATCTCCCACGCACTCGCCGGACAGATGACGTACCCGTCGCTGTCGACCGCGTCCGCGAGGACGTTCACGAGCCGAATCGCGCGCTCCTCCTCCTGATATCGCGCCGGGACGTCGGTGAGCAATGCGTCGAGGATGATTGCCGCGCGCGATCGGCCGTAGGGCAGCCCCGCCTGCAGCAGATATCCGGGGGAAACGTCCACGACGAGCGCATCGTCGTGGAGGCGGTCGAGCAGCAGGCGCTGCGCCTCGGCGCGACCGTCGCCGCCCGTCACGCCACAGAGCACGTGCGCGCGCAGCGGAGGCGCGTTTGGCGTGCCGGCGATCGCGCGCAGCTCGGTCACCGCGGCGTCGACCGACTCGAGCACGCCGTCGAACGCCTGTTGCACGGTGTCCAACGCGAGCGCTGCGGCGCGCATCCCCACCTGCTCATGTACGTGCTCGAACACCAGCGTGTACTCGCCCTCGACGTCGCCGCCGCGTGTTCGGCCGTATCCTACCTCGTGCCCCATCATCATCTGCAGCTCGAGCGCGACATGCTCGATGATGTGCGGCACGTACGTGCCGCGGCGCAGACGCAGCAGGAAGCCGCCGCGCTCGCCGATCGAGCAGCGATGCTCCACCAGTCCGGGCAGCACGCCGATCAATCGATCGGCGACGCCGGGCGCGTCGGCGGACGAGATGTCCTCGTAGGCGCCGACCGCGAGGTCCATTCGCGTCACCGGCCGGAGCGACCAGTAGTTCTTGCCACGCATGGACTGGAGTGCGGTCATCCGGATCTCCGTCGCCGCCGGTGCCGGCGGACGCACCGTCGTCTCCGTCACGTCGCCTGCGCCGCGCGCCGGCGCACCAGGTCGAGGGTGACCGGCACGTTGTCCGCGAGGACGACGAGGAAGTCGTCGTCCCGGAGCAGATCGAGCCCCGCGCTGACCGCTTCGTTCTCGTCCGAATGGATCTCGATCCGATCTGCCTCCATTCCCTCCGCGACCAGCCCTTCGGTGAGCAAGCGGGAGATTTCGCCGGGTGCGCGGCCGCGACGGTCGACGTCCTCCTTGAGGATGATGCGATCGAATCGTGCGCACAGCCGGCCCATCTCGCGGATGTCGTCGTCGCGGCGGTCGCCCGGCGCGGCGAGCACGCAATACCGCCGCGCCGCGAGGGTGCGGAAGACGTACTCCGTCAGGCCGGTGACCGCGGCGGCGTTGTGTGCATAGTCGACCAGCACTCGGCCTCCACCACGCACCCGGATCAGGTTCATGCGGCCCGGCGTCGTCGTCGGCGAGGGGAAGAAGGACAACAGCCCGGCCCGAATGTCGTCGTAGCGCATCCCCTGCACATAGGCCGCCGCCATCGCCGCGAGCACGTTCTCTCGCTGGAACGTCGCCGCGCCGCCGAGCGAGAGCGGGACGTCGTGCTCCGCGGCGATCGGAATGCGCAGTCGCCCGCGGCGG
>DASXHF010000154.1:0-5506 GCA_036488775.1 Gemmatimonadaceae bacterium
CGCGCCGGTCGCCGCCGAGGGCGCGATGGTGTTGTGCCGCGGCGGACGCATGACCCTCGGCACCGACGATCGCAGCGAGGCGTACGACAACGAGCGTCCGCAGCACGAGATCGACCTCGCGCCATTCCGGATCGACGTCACCCCCGTGACCAACGCGGCGTTTCTGCGGTTCGTCGAGGATGGTGGATACGATGATCGTGCGCTCTGGTCGGAGGCGGGATGGACATGGCGGCAGCAGAGTGGCGCCGCGGCGCCGAAGCACTGGGAACGGGGAACCAGCGGATGGACGGTCCGCACGATGGATCGCGTCGAGGTGTTGGACCCGCTGCGGCCGGTGTGTCACGTGTCCCACCATGAAGCCGAGGCGTATGCGCGCGCGGCCGGCAAGCGCCTGCCCACCGAGCAGGAATGGGAGGTGGCGGCGACGTGGAATCCGGCGACTGGCCGCCCGCAACGCTATCCGTGGGGTGACGAGCGCCCGACACGCGCACTGGCGAACGTCGATCAGCTGGGGTTCGGCACCGCGCAGATCGGCGCCTACACGCGCAACGTCTCGCCGATCGGATGTTACGGAATGATCGGCGACGTGTGGGAATGGACGTCGTCCGATTTCGCCGGTTATCCGGGCTACGAGACTTTCCCGTACCCCGAGTACTCCGAGACCTTCTTCGGCAACGAATACAAGGTGCTGCGCGGCGGCTCGTGGGCCACGGCGGCCGACGTCGCACGCACTACCTTTCGCAATTGGGATTATCCCATTCGCCGCCAGACATTCAGCGGCTTTCGGTGTGCGCGCGATGCGTGAGCCAGCCACCGCCTCCGCGCGATACGCCGCGCCATCGCCGGCGACGCTCCGCATGCTCGCCGACGTCCGCGCCGGCCTGCTCGGCGCGCGCAAGGAGATCCCGCCGACCTACTTCTACGACGCTCGCGGCTCGCGCCTGTTCGACGAGATCACACGCCTCCCGGAGTACTACCTCACGCGTGTCGAGTGGTCGTTGCTGGAAGAGCGTGCCGACGAGATCGTGCGCGTCGTCGCGCCGCGTTCGCTCGCCGAGCTGGGCGCCGGCACGGCGGTGAAGTCGCGGATCCTCCTCACCGCCATGACCGCGCATGGCTCGGCGGAATACCTGCCGATCGACGTCGACGGTGAGACGCTGCGCAAGACCGCAGACGAGCTGCGTCATGAGTATCCCGCGCTCGAGGTGCGTCCCATCGTCGCCGACATGCGTGACGACGTCACCGCGATCGGTGCGCGTCACCCGCTGCTCTACGCGTTCCTCGGCAGCACGATCGGGAACTTCAGCCCCGACGCCGCACAGCGGCTGCTGCAGCGCATCCGCGCCACACTGCGACCGACCGACCGACTGCTGCTCGGCGTGGACCTGATCAAGGACGTCGGGGTGCTCGAGGCGGCGTACAACGACTCCCGCGGCGTCACGGCGGCGTTCAACCGCAACGTGCTGCGCGTGTTGAACCGCGAGCTCGGCGCCGACTTCGACGAGAACGCATTCGTGCATCGGGCGTTCTATCATCGCGAGCTGCATCGCATCGAGATGCATCTCGTCGCGCGGACGGCGCAACGCGTGCACGTCCCGGGCGTCGGAACGCTGGCGTTCGCCGCGGGCGAGTCCATCCGCACCGAGATCAGCTGCAAGTACGATCGCGATCGGGCCAAGGCATTGCTGACCGCGTCGGGATTCCATCTCGTGGAGTGGATGACCGACGAGCAGCGCCGCTTCGCGCTCGTGCTCGCCGAGCCGATCGCGTGAGCTCGTCGGCCGCGCGCGCGCGTACGCGCTGGATCGAAGCACACCTGCGTACGCATTCCTTCGCACGCGGCGGTCCGCTGCGAGTCGGTGCGGAGATGGAGCTGCTCGCGTTCGACACGGCGACGGGTGCCGTCGCACCGATCGCGACGGCCGACCGGCCTTCTACGCTGCCTGCAGTACGTACGGTGGCCGAGGAGCTCGGGTGGGAAGAGGGTGCGCGCAGCAAAGGAGTTCCGCGCTTCGTCGCGCCGTCCGGCGGCGCGCTCACCTTCGAGCCTGGTGGACAGCTCGAATACGCGAGTGCCCCGCACCCCTCGGTCGACGCCGTGCTGCATGAGCTACGTACGGTGCACCACGCTCTCATGACACGGTGCGCCGACCAGGGCGTCACGCTGCGCGCCGTGGGGATCGACGCCGAACACTCGCCCGACGCAGCGCCGCTCCAGATCGACGCCGACCGCTATCGCCGCATGAATGCGTACTTCGCGCGCATCGGGCCGGCGGGCGCGCGCATGATGCGCCAGACGGCCAGTCTCCAACTGTGTCTGGGCGGGATCGACGTCGAGGCGGGATGGCGCCTAGCGAATGCGATCGCGCCCTGGCTCGTCGCGATCTTCGCCAACTCGCCACGGTACGCGGGTCGCGACACCGGCTACGCGAGCTACCGCGCCGAGACCTGGCGGGGCGTCGATCCCTTGCGCACGGGCCTCGTCGTTGGAGACGACGCCGTGTCGGCGTACGCCGCGTTCGCGCTTGCTGCGCCGGCGTTTCTCGCCGGTGGCGAGGATGCGGCACCGGCTCCCTTCGCCGAGCTCTCCGATGAGCACGCGACTGACGAAGCGCTCGCCGTGCATCTCTCGACGCTTTTTCCCGAGGTGCGCCCCCGCGGCTATCTGGAGCTGCGCTCCGCCGATGCCGTCGACGTCGAACACCATGCCGCGGCGATGACGTTCGTCGTCGGGCTGCTCGCAGACGACGTCAGCGCTCGCGCGGCGCTCGAGATCGTCGGCGAACCGTCGACCGCTCTGCTGCGCGCCGCCGGCCGTTCAGGGCTGAAGGACCAACAGCTTGCCGCCGGTGCGCGAGATCTCGTCGAGCTCGCGCTCGCCGGTTGCGCGCGATTGGGCAGCTCGGTCGTGTCGGACGCGGTGCTCGCCGACGCGCGCCGCTCCTTTGCGACGCTGCTTCGGGATGACGCGACCCGCGATCGAGCGCAGCGTCAGACGGTCCCTCCGTCCTCGCCGACCACCGTCTTGGGTCCCGAGCTCCTGTCGTCGCGCTGGTTCGTTTCGAGCGACGCCTGACCGAGCGTCGCACTCCGTTGCGCCGGCTCGGCCGACTTGCGCAAGGTGTCGAGCCGCTCGTCCGGCAACCCATCCCACGCCGGAGGAGCGTCCGCGATGGCGAGGCGCCGCCGATCGTGGCCGTCGGTGCGCTCGAAGCACAACCAGCCGTCGCGGAACGACTCGCCGAGCATGCCTGGGGAACCAGCGGGCATCACGAACCACACGCGCCATTCCTGGCCATCGTGATCCTGGAAGACACGGAGCGGCATCACGTCCTCAATGGGGAGCGGAAGGGTAGCGGGCATGCGGCGATGGACAGCCGGCACGATCGAGCCCGATGGGGACGCTGCGTTGGGGCAAGTCACGTACCTCGTCAGCCTGCGTGCATGCAGAGTGGGCTCGCGCACACAGGCCGCGTGCGCGGCGTCACGAACGCAATTCTTCGGAGGATGTCGCGGGTGGAACGTCCCTCGCGTTGCCGTGGCGCAATGTGCGTCCGACGTGCTCTCCTCGCGCTCCTCGTCGGCAGCGCGGTCACCGCGTGCGACTCGACGCCGAGCCGCTCGGAAGCCCTGCTCGCGCTCCGCGCGGCCGCGCCGACGCTCGACAGCGCGCCGGTGTCCATCCGAGTGTGGCAGGACGGTCCACCATGGTTCTCGTGCGCCGAGGTGCTCGCGAAGCTCGGCACGCCGGCGGATGCGGGCGCGGTGCACGACGAAGTCGGGGACTGGCGCCCGCTCATCGCGTCGGGATGGTTGGTGGTGCACGACTCGAGCTACCGCGCAGTGGCAGATCCGGGATGGTGTGTGGCGCGGATTGCGGACGACACCGCGAAGCGAGCGCAGGGCTGGGTGCCATTCGCCGGCGACTCCTTCCCGACGGGAAGCGCGCGCCGAGGATGGACGGTGCCGGTGGGTCGGCGGCGGCTGATAGTGACTGCATCCCCCAAGCGCACCGGCGCTGATTCAGTGACGGTGGAGTATGCCGGCGTCGTCCTGCCGAACGCGAATGGTGTCGCGATGCGAGTCGATCGGGACAGCGCGCGAGCGAAAGCGCTACTCAGGCGCGTGGATGGAAAGTGGCAAGTCGTCGAGCTGGCGACGGGTAAGTAGGTCTGCGGCGCGTGCGTGCGCGGAGCGCGGATGGCCGATCGCGTATCCTCCACTTGCCGGCTCTTCCAACCGAAGCGCGGCCGAAGAAAAGTTGAGAACATACTCAGGTTGACGTTTGCGGCAGGAGCTGAGCGTGTGCACACTTCTCGCTCCTCCGTAGGACGCGCGCCTACGGCATCCCCCACCAGACGACGTCGACCATGCCGATCACTCCGCGTCAGCGAATGGGACAACTGTCTTTGGCTCTAGCAGCCGGTATCAGTGGAATCGCCGTCGGTTTCGGTCTGTTGTACGGAGCGTACCGCGTTGGCAAGAAGATCGGCGGGGAGCAAACGCCGCAGTCGACGATAAGCATCGATGTGATCGTCGAGCAGATCAAACAGGTCTCTCAGTTGGTCGCCGCCAAGGCGTACATGGAGACCATCATCGACTACAACGACAACAAGCGAATTCTCCTCGGGCTTCTCAATGGCCGAAAGCACATTCTCGTCAGGGCGCGCGGACACCTGAACCTCGGCGTCGATCTCCATAAGCTGACGCAGGCAGTCGACACCGCGAAGAAGACAGTCACGGTCAACGTGCCGCACGCAGCGATGCTCGACCGCCCCGTCCTGGATACGTCGTTCGTTTACTACGACATCCACACGGCCAGGCTCAATCCGTTCAGCGAGCACGATGTGTCGATAATACAATGCTCCGTCGACAGCGCATTTCGAGTCGCCGGCCACAAGGCCCAACTCCTTCAGCAAGCAGATTCGAACGTGAAGCAGGCGCTGGTGTCGCTGATTCAAGGCTACGGATACAAGCCCATCATAACCTTTCTGCCGACGGTTCCAGACTCCAGCGCCAGTACAGCCGCAGCTCAGCGGGCGGCGGCTCGCCCGTCGGCGCGGGACGGCCAGGTCATCAAATGTGAGTTTGATCCCCTTCCATCGTGAGATCGCTCCGCACTACCGAGACTGCTCGACCCGCCAACCGCGGGCGGTGTCAGCCTCCGATCGGCTCGTCGGCCTGCACGTCCACGCGCGAGACGGCGATCCAGGCTACAAGGATCGCGATGACGATCCACAGCGCGATGCTCACCGTGCCGCCGCCCCACTCGAGGCCGCCCCTCGCCCGTGGCTCGGCCATCCAGTCGGCGAAGGACGCGCCGAGCGGGCGGGTGAGGATATAGGCGAGCCAGAAGGCGAGCACGGGAGCCGTTCCGGGCGCGCCGATTTCAGCGGGCCGTCCGCGCCGCACCAGCCAGTGCGCGACGCCGACCAACGCGATGGCGATCGCGAACACGATCCCCGACGTCAGGTAGCCCCATCCGAAGCTGCTCGCGGTCATGTCG
>DASXHF010000204.1:0-25633 GCA_036488775.1 Gemmatimonadaceae bacterium
CGAGTATGGGCTGCCGGCGATGGAGCTGACGACCGCGGCGGTGCGGGCGCTGCGCGAGCGACGCTGGCCCGGCAACGTGCGCGAGCTGCGCAACGCGATCGAGCGCGCCGTGGTGCTCGCCACCGGACCCACCGTCGACGCGATCGAGGTGAGCGAGACGATCGCGCCGGACGTCCCCAGCGGCGAGCTGCCCTTCCCCGCAACGATCGCGGAGGTGAACCGCGCCGCCGCGAGGCGCATGCTCGAGCTGAGCGGCGGCAACAAGACCGACGCGGCGCGCCGGCTCGGGATCTCGCGGCCGCGGCTGCACCGACTGCTCAACCTCTCGCCCGGGCCGGACGATCCGGACGACGAGGACACCTCCGATGTTTGACGATCCGACTTCCCACATCCCGATGAAGGGTGCACGCATGCGATTCAAGCTGTTCTTCGCGCCCCTGTTGACGGCGGCGCTCGTGGTGTTCGCGGGCTGCAATGATTCGACGGCGCCCGCAGATCCGGCGACGCGCGCACCGACTGATCTGCACCTGCTGAGCGTGCCTCCGGGCTATCCATCGCTCGCCAGGACGCAGGTGAGCTTCTATGCTGTGAAAGGAAGGACCACGAGTGCCCAGATCTGGTATCATGCCGCCGCCGGCGCCGCGGACTCGCTGAAGTTCCTCGACTTCCAAGTCGGCCCCGCGTCGCTCGACACGCGTCCGGACGGCTCGGCAATCGCCTCCGGCGATTCGGTGCTGATCACGATCACGGTCACCGACCCGACGCATTTCCTGCTCGACTTTCAGCCGTCCGGACTGAAGTTCGCCGCGACCGATCAACCGACGCTGAAGGTGTCGTTCGCGGCGTGCGGCGCGGATCTCAATTACGACGGGAAGGTCGATGCGGCTGATCAGGCGATCATGGACTCGCTCAGCTTCTGGCGTCAGGAGGCGCCGTTTCAACCCTGGTTCAAGCTCGGGAGCTCGGTGAACCAGACGGTCCGCGAAGTGGATGCGCAGCTCGGCGGGTTCACCGGCTACGCAATCGAGTTCTGAGCTAGTTCGCGGCACTCGCGACGACATGACGCAACCTCCGCCCACCAATTCGTCCTTGCTCGCCCGAGCGCGCGACCTCGCGGCCACGCACTCGTGGCGCGAGGTGCGGGCCGTGCTCGCGCCGATCGGTGAGCGCGGGGGCGCGGAGCTCGTGGAGGATGGAGAGGGCGCTGTGCTTTATGCGGAAGCCCTGATCTACACGGGGGAGCAGCGCGAGGCGCTTCGCTGGCTGCGTGAAGCGGAGCCGCGGCTCCGGGCGGCGGGTGCGGCGTCGGTGTATCGGCGCGCCGTCAACATGATCGGCGCGGCGCACCTCGCGATCGGTGAGCTGGAGGACGCCGCGGCCGCGTTCGGCGCGGCGCTCGAGCTGGCGACCCAGGCCGAGGATTCGCTACTGCTCGCGCGTGCGACCAACAACCTCGGCGCGATCGCCAACCTGCGCGGCGACCACGAGGGAGCGCTGTCGCACTATCGGATCGCGCTGCCGGCGTTCCAGCGCCTGGGCCAGCGTCGCGGGCTCGCGTCCACCTATCACAACATGGCGATCACGCTGCGCGATACGGGAGCCCTCGATGACGCCGACGAGAACGAGCGGTGGGCGATCGAGCACGCGACGGCCGGCGGCGTCCCTCGTCTCGCCGCGATGGGCCGGATCGGACGCGCTGAACTGGCGTTGCGGCGAGGCGACGCACCGTTCGCGGAGATCGCGGGCCGTCTGGCCGCGGAGGAGTTCACACGACTCGAGGATCCGCAGAACGAAGGTGACGCGCGGCGACTCGTCGGCGCCGCGTGCGCCGCGCAGGGCGAGTACTCGTCCGCGCTCGATTCCTTCGGGCGCGCCCTCGAGATCGCTCGAGCGCACGGCCACGCGCTCAACGAGGCGGAGACGCTGCGCGACCGCGCGCTGATGCGCGTCGCCCAGGGCAAGCACGACCTCGCGATCGAGGATGCGCGCGCGGCGATCGCGATCTTCGACCGCCTCGGCGCCCACGCGGAGCACGAAGCGCTCGAGCGGCGGATTCCCTGGCCGGCCTGACCGGCGACACTCGACTCAGACGGGAACGAACGCCGAGGCCCACTCGGCCGGGTTCTCGTCCTGCTTGAACATCTGGTCGACGTCGACGACGAGGACGTCGTTATCGCGATGGATCGCGAGACGGTCCATCGACCGTGTGGCGCGCCCATCGATGAAGATGCCGTCCTCGCGGTAACGCGACTTGTGCTTCGGGCACCTGAACTCGTGGTCGTCGGCCTCCCAGCGCAGCGCGGTGTTCTGATGCGGACAGGCGAGCGAGAAGGCGTAGACCTTTCCGCCCGCGCGCGCGACGATGACCGAGTTGTCCTTGTCGATCGAGACGCCATCGGCGGCCGGCATCGGATAGCGTACGCCGTGCGCGCCGCCACGAGCGGCGAGGGCGCGCAGCACGCGCACGGGCATCGCGTCGGCGTCGCGGCCGTAGAGCGCCAGGGCGCCGAGCGACGCGAGCACGCCTGCCGCGGCGCGCAACAGCTCGCGTCGCTCGGCGGAGTATCGTTCGTCCGACGGCCCGACGAGCGGGCAGGAACCACATGCGGGGCGATTGGATGTCATGCGACGTTCGTGAGAGCGACGCCCGCGAGCACGACGATGAGCCAGAGGGCGACGCTCGTGAGGGCCGCGGTGCATAGTCGTCCCCACGACTGCTCGACGTCGCCATCCAGCGTGTCGATGGCGCGCTCGGCGCGGCGCATCATGGCGCCGTTGGCGAGCAGCAGGACGAGGAGACTCATCTTGAGCCAGAAGACCCAGGACCCGAGGAAGGTGTCGAGGTCCGCCGCGAGCAGGGCAACGCCACTGAGCAGCGAGAGCGAGAGCGCGGAGAGCACGATGCGATGCGCGCCGTCGAGCTCCGCGAGATGTCGGACGCGGCTCTCGTGGTCGGAGGCGCGGGCGCGTAACGTGGCCCGGTCGAGCGACAGCGCCAGCCCACCGCCGACGACGACCGCGGCGACGTGGACGAACGTGACGAGCGTCGCGATGGTCTTGGATTGGCTATAGAGCTGGGCCCATGGCTTGACGATGGCGGCCAGCGCGTCGGGTGCGGTGACCAGCATCCGGCTCAGTGATTCCCGACCAACATGGCGCCATAGCCGAGCAGCGCGCCGCTCATCGAGATGAGGGCAATGCGGCGGTGCTCGCGACGTTTCTCCAGCGAGCGCGTGGCCTCGGGGCCGAGCTTCACGCCCGCGTACGTGAAGCCCGCGTCGGACGCGAGCATCAGGGCGCCGTGGACCAGCCGAAGCGCGCGGCCCTGCGGGACGTCACGCGACTCCCAGAGATTCCAAACGCCCGTGACGGTGTTCACGGTGAACAACGTCGCCAGGCCGGCGGCGCCAACTTTGTGCAGCGTGAACGCCCATTGCGGGTCGTTGCCTCCGGATTGGTAGAGTTGGTTGCCGGCGACGGATTGCGCGACGAAGAGCGGCACGACGGCGTAGGAGGCGTAGTGGTGGATGCGCAATCGCATCGCATAGGCGTCGCTCACTTCGATGGCGCGCGGCCGCGGACGCACGGTGTCAGCCGTGACCGATGCGGCGGACTTCGCAACAGCGCGCAGCGGACCGGCGTTGCTTCGCGCGCTGTCGACCACGAGTGGCAGATCGGGCTCGGGTACGGAACGAACCGTGTCCGGTTGCGCGAGCAGCGTCATGGCCAGGAGCAGAGGCAGCATCGTCATGTGCGCGTCAGGCGCGAGCGTCGCATCCGAACGGGCCGATCACTGAACCTGGACCGAGCCGGTCATGCCGGGGTGTATGGTGCAGTGATAGTCGTAGGAACCGGCGGCGGTCGGCATCACGGCTGTCCTGGAACCGGTCGCGAAATCCCCGATCGACGTGACGCTCGCAGACGCGAACGTGACGTTGTGATTGAAGCCGTCGCTGTTGGTGAACGTCACCGTTGCACCGGGCGACACCTGAATGACCCCGGGATTGAACGCCGTATTCCGCATCTCGACCGACGTCGTCACCACTGGCGGGGTGTTGGGTGCGGTACTGGAATAGCCCGCGCCGCCGCAGGCGACGATCGAGAGCGAGCCGAGCATGACAAGAGCGAACCGCATTGCACCACTCCTTCCGGGAGAGAGCCGATCGATGGAGAAATTCCGTCGATGATGGCCATCGCAAGGAGTGACGCGGGCGGTCGTCAGCCGCCAAATGATTGACGCGGCGGGAGTTACGAACACGCGTGCCGCAGTGGGATCCGGCGCCGTCGTATCGGGGCGTGTCGTTGGCGTATCGGGACGTTACGCCAACTCGGCCATCTCACTCAGCGCTTCGCGGGGAGATCCGAATTGAAGATGTCCGCCGCCGCTTTCCGCTCCCCATTCACCTTCTTCTGTGGTGGGAGGACAACGAGGCGCGGTCTGGTGCGTACGTCAAGGTGACTGCTCCACGCGTCGTCGGACCGTCATGTTGACCTGCGAGGTTGCCTCGCTCCACCTCGCTCGCCACCCATCTAGATTTCTGGCTCGTTCAGCCGCTCACCAGCTTCGCACCGGAACATGAATCGTTGTGTCGTGATCCACTCGAACGCGACGACCGAGGTCCAGGACGTCCAACCCGCCGTGCATCAGCGGCTGCGCGGTCTGGGCTACAAGCGATTCGCCGTGGAGTACGTGCGCGATGGCGATCGGCATCTGTTCAAGTCAGCGATCTACGCCAAGGCGACTCCGTCGGCCTGGCAAGCCGGCGAGGCTGCCAAACAGCTGTGGGGACGGCGGCCTGGAACCATCCGGCTGTTCGACGAGAATGGTGAGCTCGTCGGCGACCAGCTGGGCGCGGTGCGGGCGACGCAGGGCGCGGAGAAGATCGAGCCGGTTCTCGGATCGGAGGGATCGGCCAAGGCGCTCCCCGAGGTGGTGAACTCCGCCACGCGCGGCTTTCCTCTCGCCGGCCTCGATGGGACCGGGTCCCAGCTGTCGGTCTTCGCCGACCACGGCGAGGTGACCTTTCATGCCGCATCCCGGCTCGACGGGGTTCGACTGGGCATGCCGGCCATTCCACAGCTCATCGCCGTGTTGAACGCGGCGCTGCCGACCACCGACACGCGCAAGATCACGCGCGACAAGGTGGAATGCCTGCGCGCGCTCGTGGAAGGGATGCGCGCGCACGAGCGGGCCGACGGCATCGAGATGTCGCGCGACGAGAGCGAAGCGCTCGCGATTGCCGAGTCGCTGGCCGAGGCACTCGAGTCCTACTTGCCGCAGGACGGCCAGCGACCGGGGTAGAGCGACGCTACGGAAGCTGGGAGACGACCGGCCCCGTCTTGCGCTCGTTCTTGTAGATCGTCCCACCCTTCATCACGAACGACGGCCGCTCCATCACCGTGATGTCGCGCGTCGGATCGCCGGGCACGGCGACGACGTCGGCCCACTTGCCCGCCGACAGGGTGCCGACGTGCTTGTCCCAGCCGAGCAGCTTCGCGGCACTGCTCGTGCCGGCGGTGATCGACTGCATCGGCGTCATGCCGCCCCACGTCACCATCAGCGTGAACTCGTGGCCGTTCGCGCCGTGCTCGCCGACCCCTGCGTCGGTGCCGAGCGCGATCGGGACGCCGTTCCGGACGGCGATGTGCACCGCGTTGCGCATTCCCTGCGCGGCGGCGAGCGCCTTCTCGGCGCGCAGGCCGGTGAGCCGTCCGCTCTTCGCCGCCTTCTCCGTGAACTCGCCGGCGCTGATCGTCGGCACGAGATACGTCCCGTGCTGCACCATCATCCGGGCGCCTTCCTCATCGAGGAACGAGCCATGCTCGATGCTTGCCACACCCGCCTGCACGGCCAGCTTGATGCCTTCGGTGCCATGGGCGTGCGCGGCGACTTTGCGGTCCAGCTTCCGTGCCTCGTCGACGATCGCCTTCATCTCCTCGACCGTGTACTGCGTCGCGCCGACGGCGTCGCCTTCCGAGAGGACTCCGCCGGTCGCGCAGATCTTGATGACGTCGGCGCCGTACTTCACCTGATAGCGAACCGCCTTGCGTCCCTCGTCCGCGCCGTCCGCGACGCCGTTGCGGTAGTCGGCGTCCATGAGGCCGGGCTTGTAGCCGTTTTCGTCGCAGTGGCCGCCCGTGATGCCGAACGAATGACCCGCGGTCTGGATGCGCGGACCGGCGACGACGCCGTTGGTGATCGCCTGACGGAGCGCCATGTCGTCGAAGTCCGGCGACCCGAGCACGCGAATGCTCGTGAACCCGGCCATCAACGTCTTGCGCGCATTCTCGACGCCGACGATCGCAGCGTACGCCGGATAGTCGCGCACGTTGGCGTCGTCGGAGCGGGGATCGGACAACGGCCGACCGATGATGTGGGTGTGCGCGTCGATGAACCCGGGCAACAGTGTCGCATCGCCGAGATCGATCACGCGTGCGCCGGCCGGCACCTGTACCGTACCGTCACGCCCGACGGCAACGATCTTGTCATCAGTCACGACGACGATGCCGTTCTGAACGACCTCGGCGCCGGTTCCGTCGATGAGCCGGGCGGCACGAAGCACGACGGTGCCCTTCGCCGGCTGCTGCTGCGCAGCGAGGGCGGCGGGAAGAAGGAGAGCGGCGAGGAGAGAGCGGAGAGGCATGGGAGGGGGAGGTAATTGTTGAGCTACGGCGTTGGTTGTCATCGCCGCTGGTCGTCATCAGCGTCGCGAGACCCAGTGCCTCGCCGGCTTCCACTTCGAGGGATCGAACAGCGTCTCATCGAGCGGCGCGTTCGGGCGAATGTCGCTGTAATCCTCGTAGAACACCAGCTTCCCGTCGCTGTACAGCTCCACCCGTGCTGCGACCCACGCGTCGCCGTGGCGCTCGTAGTTCACGAACCGGATATCCTGCGTCTTCGTCGTGTCGCGCGGGTCGGGCTCGAGCAGCCGGACGAAGTAGAGGCGGTCGCTGTCGATCCAGAACTGCTTGCGGTGCAGATCGCCCGGCAGTGCGCCGACGACGATCATCGGACGTCCCTCGAACGACGTCTCGTACACGCGGTTCAGATCGAAGCCCTGCCGCCGCAGCAGCGCGTTGGTACGCGCCGGCGGGTTGATGTAGACGTCGAACCCAAGCAGCAGCAGATCGTTGATCCCCGGCTCGCCGCGAACGATCCGACCGTTGGACGCCACGTACTGGCTGTCGCGCGCGTACATCACGCCGTTCCCCCCGCTGATCGGCTCGAAGTCGATGCGCAGCCGGCCGGGCAGGCGGAGCGCTTCGTACCACGTCTGCGTGTTCCAGGTCGCGTTGGGGAGCAGGCGCGAGGTCCGCTGCTTGAACGTCAGCGTGCTGTACCACTTGCCTGCATAGCGGTCGCGCATGGCGGCGACCACGTCCTGGCCGGTGGCGAAGCGCGGTGCCGTCCGCGCGGCGGGGGCCGGCGGCGTCGCCGGGGTCGAGACTGGGGTGCGGCAGCCGGCCAGCGCCACGCAGCAGAGTGCGGCGAGTCGGGCGGCGCGCGTCGAAGTGTTGGGCATCCTCAAAAGCTCCCTGGCGGCCCCGCCAGCCGCAACCGTTCGCGATGAGCCCGCCGCCGCCGGTGACGTTCCGTGTCGGCTGGTGTCGCCTGCTACTGCCATCTAACCTTCCGCCATGACCACCCACGCCACCCCACCCTCACCGTCCTTCGTGCGCGGCATCTTCGCCGGGGCGATCCACGATGCCCTGCTCTTCCCCTTCCCCGCGCCCCTCGACGCGCGCAATCCGGAAGAGACCCGCACCGTTCGACGTCTGCTCGACTCTCTCGACACGATGCGCCGCTCCGGGCTCATCGACTCGGCGCGCTTCGACGAGGAGGAGACGATCCCGGAAGACGTGATCAGGACCCTCGCCGAGACTGGATGGCTGG
This sequence comes from Gemmatimonadaceae bacterium, assembly GCA_036488775.1. Taxonomy (GTDB): domain Bacteria; phylum Gemmatimonadota; class Gemmatimonadetes; order Gemmatimonadales; family Gemmatimonadaceae; genus AG11. The sequence goes on from DASXHF010000204.1 coordinate 7,895, forward strand.
GACTGTCCATTCCGCGGGAGTACGGCGGGCTCGGACTCTCCGCCGCCGCGTACGCGCACGTCTTCGGCGCGATCTCGAGCACCGATGCATCGATCGGTGTGCTCATCGGTGTGCACTGCGGCCTTGGCGCGAAGGCGATCGTCCTGTTCGGGACTCCCGAGCAGAAGGCCCGCTATCTCCCCATGCTCGCTCGCGGCGAGACGCTCGCCGCCTACGCGCTCACCGAGCCGGAAACGGGATCCGACGCCCAGAACGTCGTCAGCCGCGCGACGCCGGCGCCCGACGGCAGCTGGCTCCTCAACGGGCGGAAGCACTGGATCGGCAATGGTCACCGCGCGGGCGTCATCGCGACCTTCGCGCAGGCGCCCGTGGAGCGCTCGGGGAAGACCGTCCTTCGTCCCACCGCGTTCATCATTCGGCCCGACATGCCGGGATTCCGCGTCGTGAGCACGGTACGCAAGATGGGCATTCGCGGGTCGACGCAGGCCGAGTTGGTGTACGAGAATCTGCGGGTGCCGGGCGATCACGTGCTGGGTCAGGTCGGCAAGGGATTCGGCGTCGCGGTGAAAGTGCTCAACGGCGGCCGCATGACCCTCGCCGCTGGGTGCACCGCCGGCACCAAGGCACTGCTCGGCGAGATGGCCGAATTCAGCGCGACGCGCGTACAGTTCGGCCGCCCGATCGCCGACTTCGAGATCACGCAGCGCAAGCTCGCCCGCACGGCGAGCGACATCTACGCGGCCGATGCCATGCTCGGCGAGCTGACCCGCCTCGCCGAGTCGCCCGACGGCGAATACGCGCTCGAGGCGGCGTGCTGCAAGGTGTTCACGAGCGAGATGCTCTGGCGCGCCGCCGACGAGATGGTGCAGATCGGCGGCGGACGCGGCTACGTGAAGCCGTATCCGTACGAGCGCCAGCTGCGCGACGCACGCATCAACCGCATCTTCGAAGGGACGAACGAGATCCTCCGCCTCTTCATCTCCCTGAACGGCATCGAAGGACCAGCCGGTGAGCTCAAGGAGGTCGGCGCCGCGCTGCGCAAGCCGCTGCGGAACCTCGGGCTGATCTCCGGATTCGCGGCGTCGCGCATCAGGAGCCGGCTCGGCGCGACGCCGACGCTCGACGTCGAGCTGCACGAGCGCGTACAGAAGCACGCGCGCCATTTCGAGAAGCACGTCGCGGAGCTGAAGGAGGCGGCGGAGCGCGTGATCCGCACCTACCGCGCGAAGGTCATCGAGCGGCAGCAGGAGCTCGAGCGGCTGAGCGACATGGCGATCGAGCTGTTCGCCACCGCGTGCGTTCTCGCGCGAACGCAGCAGCTGCTCCAGGAGCGCGGCGAAGCCGGCTGCGCGCACGAGCTGGCCCTGTGCGATCTGTTCGTCGTGGAGGCCGGCCGCCGATTCCGCGCGAGCCGTCAGGCGATTCTCAGCGCGCAGGACGAGACGCGGCGCGAGGTGGCGCGGGCCGTGCGTGAGGCGAGCGGCTATCGCGTCACCGACGCCATCCTCAGATGATCTACGACGTCTCCGTTCCGATCCGCTCCGGCGGCGTGGTGTATCCGGGCAATCCGCCGATCTCGATCACGGCGCAGCAGGCGATCGCCGCGGGCGCCGGCGCCAACGTCTCGCGGGTGGACTTCGGGTCACACTCCGGCACGCACGTCGACGCGCCGAAGCACTTCTTCGACGATGGCGCCGGTGTGGACGTCCTCCCGCTCGACGTGCTGATGGGACCCGCACGGCTGATCGCCTTCGGCGACGACATCAAGAGCGTGGGCGCGGTCGATCTGCGCCGCCACGACCTCGCCGGCGTCACGCGAGTGCTGCTCAAGACGCGCAACTCGTCATGGCTCGCGAGCGGCAGCTCGGAGTTCCATCCCGACTACACCTATCTCGCCCCGGACGGAGCCGAGTACCTCGTCGGGCTCGGGGTTCGTCTCGTCGGCGTGGATTATCTGTCGGTCGAACAGTTCCACTCCGGGCATCACCGCACGCACCGCACGCTGCTAGGCGCGGGCGTCGTGATCGTCGAAGGGCTGGTGTTGTCCGAACCGCCGCCGGGCGACTACGAGCTTCGGTGTCTCCCGCTGCGACTCGTCGGATTGGATGGTGCGCCGGCGCGCGCGGTGCTGGTGGGGTGACTGACTATCGAGAGGCGGTCGACTGATCGAGAGGCGGTCAACTGACCAACACGCGCGCTGGGGCAGATCGGTTTCCATCTGTCGCCGCATCACGGACACGGCACGGTACGATGATTGTGTTCTCGAGCTCGCCATATTTCCGGGATACGATCCTTCGATGCTCCATGCCTTGTCCTTGTACGAGGGCACTGAGCTTTCGGCACCGGGGTCGATCAGCGCTCGTTCAATCACCGTCCTACCGTCCGGCCCCTTTCCCGCCCGACTCCTACCGTCCTCATGAACTTCCCGCTCTGCCTGCTGCTTAGCTTGCAGCGTCCCTGCGCCGGCGAACTCTAACCTGCACCCTCGAGTCAGCAATGCAGCTTGCGATGATCGGACTGGGTAAGATGGGCGGCAACATGAGCGAGCGGCTCATGCGCAACAAGCACTCGGTAGTCGTGTTCGATCACACTGCCGCCACTGTCGACAAGTATCAGAAGCTCGGCGCGACGCCGGCCAAGGATCTCGCCGACGTGGTGCGCCACCTCTCGGCGCCACGCATCATCTGGATCATGGTCCCCGCGGGCCAGCCGACCGACGACACGATCAACACGCTCGCCTCGCTCCTCTCGCCCGGTGACGTCATCATCGACGGCGGCAACTCGCTTTACAAGGATTCCGTCGCGCGCGCCGACCGGTTGCGCGCCAAGCAGATTCGCTTCATCGATGCTGGCACCAGCGGCGGCATCTGGGGGCTCGAGAACGGCTATTGTCTCATGGTCGGGGGTGACCGCGATGCCGTGAAGCTGTGCGAGCCGATCTTTCTTTCGCTGGCGCAGCCGGGCGGCTACGCGCACGTTGGCCCGTCGGGCGCGGGGCACTACGTCAAGATGGTGCACAACGGGATCGAGTACGGCCTCCTCCAGGCGTACGCCGAGGGCTACGAGATCCTCGGCGCCTCGTCGAAGTATCCCGACCTCGACCTGCATCAGATCGCCGAGCTCTGGCAGCATGGGAGCGTCGTGCGGTCGTGGCTGAACGAGCTCGCCGTGCGCGCGTTCGAGAAAGACGCCGACCTCGAGAAGCTCAAGGGCTACGTTGCCGACTCGGGCGAAGGCCGCTGGACGGTGGCCGAGGCGATCGAGGAGGACGTGCCCGCACCGGTGATCACGCTCTCGCTGCTGATGCGTCTCCGCTCGCGGCAGGAGGACTCGTTCGGGGCGAAGGTCATTGCCGCGCTCCGCAACGAGTTCGGCGGCCACGCCGTGAAGGGCTCATGACTGCCGCGCCGGCTGCATCCGGGACGACCACGCCGGGAGTCAGTGCGCGAGCGACTCCGCGGGCGACGGCGGCGTTCGGGCAAGTCAGCCCCCAGGACGAACGCGCCGATCCGTGCACGATGGTGATCTTCGGCGCCACGGGTGATCTCACGAAGCGAAAGCTGTTTCCGGCGCTGTATGAGCTCGCCGCCGAGCACCTCCTCGCACCGGACTTCGCCGTGCTCGGTGTCGGACGCGACGACACGGAGACCGACGCGTCGTTTCGTGAGAAGATGAAGGCGGCGATCAAGGCATCGGACGAGATCAAGCGCTTCGACGATGACGTCTGGCGGGCGCTCGCCAGTCGCGTCTTCTACGTCGGCGGCGACGCGTCGGACGAGTCGGCGTACAAGTCGATCGCGTGCAAGCTCGAAGAGATCGAGCAGCGGCGTGACGTGACGGCGCGGAACCGGTTCTTCTACCTCGCCGTCCCGCCGAGTGTGTTCGAGACGATCGTGCGTCACCTCAACACGAGCGGGCTGGTGCCGCGGCGCGACGACCCGGAGGGCCGGCCGTGGGCCCGCATCGTCGTCGAGAAGCCGTTCGGTCACAGCCTCGCGACGGCGCGCGCGCTCAACGCGCTCGTACTCTCGCTGTTCGCGGAGCACCAGGTCTACCGCATCGATCACTACCTCGGCAAGGAGACGGTGCAGAACGTGCTCGTTCTGCGCTTCGCCAACTCCATCTTCGAGCCGCTGTGGAACCGCCGCTGGATCCACAACGTGCAGATCACCGCCGCCGAGGAGGTCGGCGTCGAGTCGCGCGGGAAGTACTACGAGGAGGCCGGCGTGGTGCGCGACATGTTTCAGAATCATCTCATGCAACTCCTCGCCCTCACCGCCATGGAACCGCCGCCGAGCATGACGGCCGACGCGGTGCGCGACGAGAAGGTGAAGGTGCTCAAGTCGGTGCGCTGGCTCAGCCCTGAGACGATCCCGTCGAGCGCCGTGCTCGGCCAGTACACCGCCGGGTCCATTCGCGGGGTGCCGGTCCCCGGGTATCGTCAGGAGCCGGACGTGGACCCGCGGTCGCACACGCCGACGTACGCCGCCGTGCGCTTCTTCATCGACAACTGGCGCTGGAAGGGCGTGCCGTTCTATCTGCGCAGCGGCAAGCGTCTCGCGAAGCGGGTGTCCGAGATCGCCGTGCAGTTCCATTCCCCACCGCATCTGATGTTCGGCGGCGAAGGGAAGCAGGGCGAGCTGCAGCCCAACACGCTCGTCATGCGCGTGCAGCCGAACGAGGGCGTGTCGCTCAACTTCGAAGTGAAGGTCCCGGGCGCCGCGGTCGCGCTCACGCAGCACGTCGAGGTCGCACCCGTCGACATGGACTTCAGCTATGCCGAGGCGTTCGGCGAGACCGCCGCACCGGCGTACGAGACGCTGCTGCTCGACGTGATGATCGGCGAGATGACGCTGTTCACCCGCAGCGACGAAGTCGAGGCGGCGTGGAAGCTGATCGACCCGTTGCTGCAATGGTGGGACGACCATCCCGAGATCGCGCCGGCGGCCTATCCGGCGGGAAGCTGGGGGCCGAAGGAGGCGGAGGACCTGCCGAAGGAATGCGGAGCGGAGTGGAGGATTCCGTAGAAACGGTGAACCGTGAACGGTTCACCGTTCACGGTTCACCGTTCACCGTTCACCGTTTTCCCGTCGGATCATCCGTCGGGTTGACATACGTCATCGCGAACGGGCCTGTCGCACTCACCTCGATCCGGGTCTTTCCGCGCGCGGCCGCATAGTGATGCATGTTCGCCTTGATGCTCCCGGACTCGCCCTTCTTCATCACCTTCATCGCTTTGCGATCCGCCTTGTCGCCCATGCCGACGAGCAACGTCCCCGACTTCACGACGACGTTCTCGTCGGTCGGATGAAAGTGCGGGGGGATGCGGTAGCCGGCCGGAAATGCCAGCGCGACGGTGAACGGTCCGGATTTCGTCGGATCACCGTTCACGACGGCCATCCTCGCGCCCTTCGGAAACACAGCCGGCGCTGGTCCCCATTTGAGCTTGGCTGAGCCCGGGTGCGTCTGCGCCGCGAGCGGCGCCGCGGCGACCAGCGTGATACCGACAACGGCGAGACCGCGGATCGCGCGCCGATTCCAGCTTCGTGACAGCGTCATCATCGAGACCTCCGAGTGGGAGAAGCTCTCGTGCACCTGCCTGGTGCTCCCTGCCCCGTGCCTCATGCCCGGGCGGATTGAATGTGTGCGCGCCGGTCCCGCTGGCAAGGTGCGCCGACCGCGAGCGCGTCGACGATCGTTACTGCCCCACGCCCGCGAAGTCGATGAGCCCGCGCGCCGGATTCGTGGCGAGGAGCTTCACCCGCACCCGCTCGCCGACGTCCATCCCCTGCTCGCCTCGCACCACGCGCCCCTCGGCGGGAGGCGACAGCAGCCGCACGTAGGTGCCGTCGTTGTTCACCCCCGTGACGATGGCGTCGAAGCTCGCCCCCACACGGTGGGCCAGCAGCAGCGCCGCAGCGGACTTGCGCGTCACGCGCTCGACGCGGTTCGCCGCGTTCTCGTGCTCGGTGCACTGCGCGGCGATCGCCGCGAGCTCGTCGTTCGTGTACGGCGCCGGCGCACCGGCAACGGCCGCCTTCACCAGCCGCTGCGTCACCAGATCGGCGTAGCGACGGTTTGGCGCGGTGGCGTGCGAATAGTCGTGCGCCGCGAGGCCGAAGTGGCCTTGGTCGTCGTCCGGACCGGGCAGATCGAGCACGTACTCGCCCGGCCCGAGCAGCTTCACCACCGTCAGCGACAGATCCGGAAAGCGCAGCGGATCGGCCGCGCGGCGCGCGGCGAGAAAGTCCGACAACGCTTTCGCGTCCGGCTCCGCCGGCAGCGTCGTACCGAACGACTTGGCCACGTCGACGATACGCGACCATCGCTTCGGCACCCGCACCACACGTCGAATCGCCGACCGTCCCTGCTCGGCGAGATACTGCGCGATGGCGACATTCGCGGCGATCATGAAATCCTCGATCAGATCGCGCGCGCGGTTCTTCCGCGTGACGGTGATCGCCTGCACCACGCCATCCTTGCCCACCGCGGTCGCTTCCACCGTATCGAGCTCCAACGCGCCGGCGCGCTCCCGCAGCGCCTTGAGCCGGCTCGCCGTGCGGTCCTGCAGCCAGAGCTGCTCCTCGAGCCCCGGCGTCTGCTCCACCTGCGGCGGGATCGGTCCGCGTCCCTCGAACCACGCGCCGACGGCGTCGTAGGCCAGCTTGGCGCGATTCCTGGCCAGCGCGCGATAGACGCGATGGCTGCGCGGCGTGCCGTCGGCGGCGAGATCGATCTCGATCACGATGACGAGCCGGTCTTCTCCCTCGAGCAGCGAGGTGCGTCCCGCGGAGAGCTCGTCGGGAAGCATCGGATAGACCGCCATGCCGGTGTAGACGGAGGTGCCGTTCTCCGCCGCGTGCCGGTCGAGCGCCGAGTCACGGGGCACGACGGCGTCGACGTCGGCGATCGCGATGCGCAGCCGGATGCCGTCGTCGGGCAGCTGCTCGGCGAACTCGATCTGATCGAGATCCTTGGACTCCGCGTTGTCGATCGAGCTCCAGAGCAGCGAACGCAGATCGGTCAGGTCGCGCGGTACCTCCGGGCTCCGCACCGTTGCGAGCTCGCGCCGCGCGTCATCGTCGAGCTCCGGGTGGAATCCGTTGTCGCGCAGCGCCTGCCGGGCGACGGCATCGAGGTTGGTCGGGTGATCTGGCATCGCGGCAATCTAGCGGCGGACCGCGTCGCGTCGCCTCAACCGGTGTTTCGCAGCCCCTGCGCGATGCCACTCAACGTCGTCGCGAGCACCGCGTCGATGCGTTGGCGCGTTCCGGCGTGGCTCTCGCCGAGCGAGCGTTTGCGCTTCAACAGCGCGATCTGGATGAGCGAGAGGGGATCGACGTAGGGGTTGCGCAGCGCGATCGCCGCCTGAAGCACGGGCATGTCGCGCAGCAGCTGCCCCGTCTCGCGGATGCGGAGCACCGCGTCGACCGTGCGATGGAGCTCCGCCTCGAGCACCTCGAGGAGCCGCGCGTCTCCACCCAGCTCGCGCACGTACGTGCGCGCGATCTCGAGATCCGTCTTCGCGCACACCATCTCGATCTTCGCCACGAGATCGTCGAAGAAGGGCCACCGATCGGTCATGCGGCGCAGCAGATCGAGTCCGGCCGGCGTCGCGGTCATCTCGGCGAGCGCGGTGCCGGCACCGAGCCAGCCGGTGAGCATGAGACGGATCTGCGTCCACCCGAATCCCCACGGAATCGCGCGGATTCCGGTGATCCCGCGGGCCGAGCCGGGACGGAAGGCGGGACGCGAGCCGAAGCGCGCGTCGGCCAGCTCGTCGATCGGCGTCACCGTACGGAAGAGCGTGAACAGCGCGTCGCTCTCGTGCACCAGCGCGTGGTAGACGGCGAGCGAACGCGCGCTGAGCAGCGACATCGCGTGTCGGAACTCGGCCATCTCGCCGGCGCTGATCGTGTCGGGCCAGCGGCTGAACTCCTGCAGCAGCGTTCCGGCGAGCATCACCTCGAGCGTCCGTTCGGCGACTGGGAGAAGACCGAACTGCTGCGAGATGATCTCGCCTTGCTCGGTGATCTTCAGGCGGCCGTTCACCGTGGCCGGCGGCAGCGCCGCGAGCGCACGCGCGACCGGCGAGCCGCCACCGCGGCCAACGCTCCCACCGCGACCGTGGAAGAGTCGCAGCTCCACCCCCATCTCCTCGAACAGCGCCGCCAGCCGCTCCTGCGCCTGATACAGCGCCCACGACGACGACACGATTCCGGCGTCCTTGCCGGAGTCCGAGTAGCCGATCATCACCTCCTGCTGATTCCCGCGCGCGAGCAGCTGCCGGCGGTACACGGGATCGTGCAGCAGCGCGCGCATCACCTCCGGCGCCCGCTCCAGGTCGTCGAGCGTCTCGAAGAGGGGCACGACGTCGATCTTCGAGACGACGGGAGACGCGGTGAGGTCGACCAATCCCGCCTCACGTGCGAGCAGCAGGACACGGAGCAGATCCTCCGGCTCCGTGGTCATCGAGACGATGTAGGTGCTGGCCGCCCACTCGCCCATCTCGCCCTGCACCGTGCGAACGGCGCGGAAGGTGTCGAGCACTCTGACGGTGGCGTCGGCGAGGGGCACGTGCGGATTCACCAGCGGACGTCGGCCGAGCAGCTCGGCGCGCAGCGTGGCGCCGTCGAAGGGTTTCGCATCGAGCTGGGTCGCGATGTCGTCGAGCGCCGCACGGTGGACGTCGGCGTGGTCGCGCACGTCCATGAGAAAGCCGTGCAGGCCGTGCGCGCGGACGATGGCGAGAAGCGGTTCGACCGTCGTGCGCGATGCATGCGTGCCGCCCGCGGCGAGCAGGTTGTCGCGCACGAGAATGACGTCGCCTTCGAGCTCGATCGCGCTGGTGTATGCGGCCGGCTCGTCCGCCAGCCGTCCCGCGTCGCGCGCCGCGGTGAGACGCCGAGTGGCCTCCACCCGTGCCGCCATGAAGCTGAGCTTCAGCCGCAGCGGCTCGTCGGCGTTGCGACGCCGATTGGCGTTCCACACCTCGGGCAGCAACACTCGATCGCGCTCCAGCGACGCGAGCAGTGCGTGATTCGGCGCGGCGAGGTGCGCCGACACCGACAGTCGCTCAACGAGGTCGCTCAGCGCCGTCGCGTAGCGACCGAGGATCGCGTAGCTCGCGCGGCGCGCCGTGGCGACGGTGACGTCGGGGGTGACGAACGGATTGCCATCGCGATCGCCACCGACCCAGTTGCCGATGCGAAGCGGGACCGTGCGCAGAAGCGGATCGGAGACCGTGCTGAACTCTTCCTCGAACGCGCGCAACAGCTCGTCGCGCGCGGCCGCGCCGGCGTCGAGCAGCCGGGTCTCGAGATACCAGAGCACCGTGCTCACCTCGTCGCGTACCGACGGGCGATCATGCCGGACCTCGGCCGTGACCCACAGCAGCTCCACCTCTCCGTCGAGCCGCTCGTCGATCGCCCGTCGTTCGGACTCCGGCAGATGCTCGCGCGCGAGCAGGCCATCGGCGACCCGTGCCTGCAGCGCGAGCAGCGTGCGTCGAGTGGACTCGGTGGGGTGCGCGGTGAGCACCGGGCGGACGTCCAGCTCGAGCAGCGCATGCTCGACGACGTGAGACGCGTGCCCCTCGCGCCGCAGCCGACGCATCGTCCAGCGCGCGGAGCCCGGCTGCGGCTCCGCGCCCTCGAGCGTGCGGTACGCACGCGCACGGCGGACGCGGTGGACCTGCTCGGCGGTGTTGATCAGCAGGAAGAACAGCGTGAACGCACGGGCCGTCACGGCCGCGAGATCGAGCGAGAGCTCCTCTACCTGGCCGAGCAGCTCATCGAGCGTTGGGGCATTCGGTTCGCCGAGCCGCCGCGCACGACAGGCGCGCCGGAGCGATTCGATCGTCTCGAACGCCTCTTCGCCCTCGAGCCGGTGAATCACGCGGCCGAGCGAGGCGGCGAGCCAGCGGACGTCCTCGTGAAGCGGGATGTCTTCCGGGCGCGGCGTGGTGCCGGGCGGTGGTGCCGCGCGCTGGGTGGCGGGGGTTCTTGGCTCGGTGGACATGGTATGAGGAGCTTCCCAGCATGCGCCGCGCCTGGCAAGTGGCGTGACAATCGGGACCGATCCGGGGTCCGCCACTACGACCTCATGCCAGACGACACCCCTTCCACTCCGAGGCCGTCTCCCGCTCCCGACCGTTCATCGGCCGGCGAGTCATGCGACTTGTGCGGCTCGACCGATCTGGTGTGGCGAAACTGCAAGCTGCTGTGCCGGAACTGCCACGCGATCGTGAAGAGCTGCGCGGATCTGTAAGCGGGCGCGGTCGACTCGCTGGCCGGCAGTCAAATACCGGTCTCCGATCCTACCGCATCACGTCGGCGACTGAAGCAGGCCAAGCCTCAACGCCAACTTGACGTAGTCCGCCCGGTGCGCCAGTCCCAACTTGTCGTTGATACGCTGCTTGTACGTATCGACGGTCTTCGGGCTGATCGCCAGCTGCTCGCCGATCTCGGGGGCCGTGTATCCCTCCGCGATCAGCTGCATCACCGCGCGCTCGCGGTCGGTGAGCCGCTCGAACTTCGTGCGATCGGTCTCCCGCTCCTCCCGCCGCCGCGCGCCCTGCGCCAGCACGCGCGCCGCGGCCGGCCGCACGTACACCTCGCCCCGCGCCACGGCGCGCACCGCATCGACGAGCTCCAGGTCGGCGGTGCTCTTCACCAGATAGCCTGACGCACCGGCCTCCAGCACCGCCTCGAGATACGCCTCTTCCGCATGCATGGTGAGCACGAGGACGCGGGGGGCATCCGCGCCGGTGCTCGTGATCTCTCGCGTCGCCGTGATCCCGTCGCCATCGGCCATGGAGATGTCCATCACCACGACGTCCGCATCGATCGCCTCGCGCGCCAACAGCGCCACCGCCTCCGTTCCACTTGCCGCTTCGCCCACCACTTCGACTTCGGGCGCCGCGCCGAGCACGGCACGCAGTCCCGTCCGTACGATCGCATGGTCGTCCACCAGCACGACTCGAATTCCGCTCATCGCTCCTTCCATCATCTCAGGTGCCCACCGGGATCGTCGCGTGCACGCGTGTGCCGCGCCCTGCCGTACTCGTCACGGTGAGTGTGCCGTTCACGAGCGCCACCCGCTCGCGCATGCTGAACAATCCCATCCCGGGCCGGCGCTCCTCGGCGCGCCGCACGTCGAAGCCGCGCCCATCGTCGTCCACGTCGAGCGACGCGACGCCGCCGTCGCGCGCCAGCGTGACTCTGACGCGCCGCGCCGCAGCGTGCCGCACGGCGTTGCGCAGCGCTTCCTGTGCGACACGGTACAATACCGAGGCCACCGGCGGCGAGAGCTGCGGCTCGCCGGCCGGCAGCTCCACCTGGACGTCGAGCGATTCCTGCTCCCGCGTCTGGCGGGCCAACCACTCGAGCGCGGCCCCGAGTCCGAGATCGTCCAGCACGCGTGGGTGCATGGTGTGCGACAGGAGGCGCACCTCTTCGAGCGCCTCCGACGTCAGCTCGCGCAGCGTCGCGATACGTGCGTCGAGCGTCGGCGAGCTGCTCTCGCGGGCCGCCGCACCGAGTTGCAGCATGACCGCCGTGAGAATCTGCGCGGTCGAATCGTGGAGCTCGCGCGCCACCCGCGCCCGCTCCTCGTCCTGCGCGCTGATCACCTGCGACGCCAGCCTCCGCGCACGTACCTGTCCTGCCGTCAGACGGTCGAGCAGCGTATTGAGCGTGCTGCCGACGCGAGCGATGTCGCGATCGGCCAGCATGCTCGGCGGGACGCGCGCGGCGAGATCGCCCGACGACACCCGCGCCGCCGTGCTCTCGAGATCGCTCAGCGGCCGCAGGGCGACGTACACGAGCGCGAGATTGACGACGAGGCTCGCGCCGAGTGCGATGCCGAGAATGGGCACGGCGTGGCCCGGCGTGTTGAATCGCTGTTCGACCTCCACGCTCACGAGGGCCGCGATGACGACGAGCAGGTTGGCGCCGGCGAGCTTGCCGAGCAGCGGCACCGCGAGCGCCTGTCCCACCAACCCGCGAATACGGGGTGGGGGACGCACCGGCGTCCCCGCACCGTCAGACGACACGGTCGTCGCGGAAGGGTCGGACCAGGGCGTCCTCGCCGCTCACCAACCAGTGCGCCATGCCGCGCCCGAGCAGCGCGCCGATGACATTGCCCGTCCCCGAGTAGGCGCCAATCGCCCACACGTTCCGCCGCACCTCTTCCACGATCGGCAGCCCGTCGTGGGTGTAGCCGACGCTCGCGGCCCACCGATGCGTGATCGGCGCCGTCACGCCGAGTTGCTCGCGGAGCCGGCGCTCGAGCGCGCGCTGCACGACCGAGGTGGGCGTCGCCTCCGCGGTCCATTCGCTGTCCCCCGCCAGGTCGCGCGCGCCGCCGAGCGCGATGGCGCCGTCGGGACGCTGCTGCCAGTAGTCGTATCCCCACCGCGCATACACCGGACGCCGCACCTGGATCTCGGCCGTCGGCTCCGTCGCCAACATCTGGAGCCGTGCCGTGCGCACCCGGGACCGCAGCTCGGGCAGCAGGCGCTCGAGATTGCCGTCCACGGCGATGATCGCGGCCTGGCAGTGCACGCGACCGTGCGCGGTGTGCACGGCCCCCGAGTCCGCGTCGACACGCGTCATGGGCGAGCACTCGAACAGCAGCGCGCCCTCCTCGACCGCTCGCGCCGCGAGCTCGCGGCAGCGGGCGAGTGGCTGGAAGGTCCCGTCGCCCGGAACCAGCAGGCCGCGCCCCTCGACTCCGTCGTACCATTCCGCCGGGAGTCCGTCGGCCCGCATGGCGGCGAGCTGTAGCTCGCAGTCGAGCAGCTCCTCCTCCGACTCCGCGATGCGAAGGGATCCGGACCGCGACACGAGCGAGGGGGTGTCGGCCTCGATGCGGTCGATCTCGCGCAGGGTGAGCCGATACAGCTGCCGCGCGCGTTCGCGGCCGTAGCGCGCGATCGCCTCGTGGTAGAAGGGCGCCAGACCCGCCAGCAGAAAGCCGCCGTTCCGACCCGCCGCGCCACCGCCCACCTCGCCCGCCTCGAGCGCGACGACCCGCACGCCCAGCCGGCGCAGCTCGCGCACACAGCTCAGCCCCGATCCGCCGAGACCCACGACACACACATCCGTGTCCACGTCGCCCTCGAGCGCCGGCAGTCGCGATCGATGGCCGGTGTCCCAGAGTGGGGTGCCGCGCGTGTCTGGCCCGAACGGGTGGGTAAGCATCGGGGCGTGCGGAAGTTCTACTCGAAATCCAACGCGAGGTCCAGGGCCGGCGCCGAATGCGTCAACGCGCCCACCGAGATCCAGTCCACACCGGTTTCGGCAATCCGTCGCACGGAGTCCAGGCCCACGCCGCCGGATGCCTCGGTGGTCGCGCGCCCGTTCACGAGCGCGACGCCGCGCGCCATCTCCGCCGGCGTCATGTTGTCGAGCATGATGATGTCCGCTCGCGCGGCCAGCGCCGCCTCCACCTGCTCGAGGCGGTCGCACTCCACCTCGATCTTCGTGCCCGCCGGCGCGAGCTCGCGCGCGCGCCGTACCGCGATGCCGACGTCGCCGTCCACGGCGGCGAGGTGGTTGTCCTTGATCAGCACCGCGCTGGAGAGGCTGAGACGGTGGTTCGTGCCGCCGCCGGCACGGACGGCGTACTTCTCGAGGAGGCGCCAGCCGGGCGTCGTCTTGCGCGTGTCGAGGATCCGCGCCCGCGTGCCGCTCACGGCGTCGACGTACTTGGCCGTGAGCGACGCGACGCCCGAGAGCCGTTGCATGAAGTTGAGCGCCACCCGCTCCGCCGCGAGCAGCGCGCGTGCATGCCCCGAGAGATAGAGGATCGAGTCACCGGGCTCGAGCCGCGCGCCGTCCTCGTGGTCCACGCGGATCGTCACCTTGGGATCGAGCTGACAGAACGCCTCGATGGCCAGCGGAACGCCGCACAGCACGCCCGTCGCGCGAGCGACGAGCCGCCCGCGGGCGTGGCGGTCCGAGACGACGGTGGCGATCGTCGTCAGATCGTTGAACGCGCCATCCTCGTCGAGCGCATTCTTGACGAGGGTGCGCGTCTCGTCCTGACTGTACGGAAAGCGGAGCATCGGTGCTCCGGCGATCGCCGGAGTGCCGAGCGGGGTGATCGTACGCGGCGCGCGGCGGCGCTCTGGTTCGTGACGCTCCATGCTCGAACGCTCCTCCGCCTGGGTGCTAGGCCTATTCGCCCGGATCGATCGTCGTCGCCGGCACAGGGCTCAGCGGCGCCTGCCCGCCGATCGCGACCATCCGCTCGATGGCGCGACGGGCGCGGCGCGCCACCGGCTCCGGCACGGTGATGCGGTGCTGCATGGTCTCGAGCGCGCGCTTCACCTTCGGCAGCGTCGTCACCTTCATGTAAGCGCACACCGCCCGCTCGTTGGCCGCGAAGAAGCGCTTGGCCGGGTTCTCGCGGCGCAGACGGTGCAGGATGCCGACCTCCGTCGCCACGATGAACTCGTCCGCGTCGGAGATCGCCGGCCGTTTGATCATCCCCTCCGTCGAGAGAATCTGCACCCCTTCGGGGTCCACCTCGCCCGCCGACATCGCCTCCAGCACGCTCGTCGAACACCCGCACTCCGGGTGGATGAGGAACTCCGCACCCGGATGCTGGGCTCGGGTGAGCCGGATGTCCTCCGGGTCGATCCCGGCATGGACGTGACACTCGCCCAGCCAGATCCTGATGTTCTCGCGCCCCGACAGACGCTTCACGTGCGCGCCGAGGAACATGTCGGGACAGAACAGGATCTCGGTGTCGCGCGGAATGGCGTTCACCACCTCGAGCGCATTCCCGGAGGTGCAGCAGTAGTCGCTCTCCGCCTTCACCTCCGCCGTCGTGTTGACGTACGACACGACCACCGCACCGGGATGCTCGGCTTTCCACGCGCGAAGCTGCTCGGCGTCGATCATGGACGCGAGCGAGCAGCCGGCGGCGAGATCGGGAAGGAGGACGGTCTTCTGCGGCGAGAGGACGGCGGCGGTCTCGGCCATGAAATGCACGCCGCAGAATACGATCACGTCAGCTTGCGTCTTGGCCGCCTCGCGCGACAGCCCGAGCGAATCGCCGACGAAGTCCGCCACGTCCTGCACTTCGGGCCGCTCGTAGTTGTGCGCGATGATGACGGCGTTGCGGTCGCGCGCGAGCTGCTTGATGTCGGCCTGGAGGTCGGCGATCAGCTCCTCGCGCGACCGAATCTGGGTGTCCGGCATTGCCATCCGTAAAACCTAACCGCCCGCCGCCGGCATGGTGAGCGGCCCGACGCGCTCACCCGTCGCCGGGAACGGTCATGCCGCCGCCGCGCGACGGCGGGCGGACCCGGACGCCGCGTGGGTGCCGGTGTCGACGCGCATTCCACTGAACCGACCGATCAGCTCCTGCAGCGTCTCGGACTGCGCGGTGAGCTCCTCCGCCATCGCGCCCAGCTCCTGCGCGGCGGCCGCGTTGCGATGCGTGACGTCGTCGACCTGCTGCATCGCCTTGGCTACCTGCTCCAGACTTTCCACCTGCTCGGTCGACGACTCGGCCACCACCTTCACGATGTCCGCCGTCTGCCGGATGCGCGGTACGAGCCCTTCGATCAGCTCGCCCGATTGGGCGACGGTCGCCTTGCTGCGCGCGGCGAGGTCGGTGATCTCACCCGCGGTGCGACGCGAGTCGTCGGCGAGGCGGCGCACCTCTTCCGCCACGACGGCGAACCCGCGCCCCTGATGACCCGCGCGCGCCGCCTCGATGGCGGCGTTGAGCGCGAGGAGGTTGGTCTGCTCGGCGATCCGATGGATGGCCGAGATGCGGTCGCTGATCGACATCATGGCGGCGACGGTGGTCCCCATCGCGACGCCGCTCTTCTCCGCGTCGGCCGCACCGAGGCGCGCGACCTCCTCCATGTGCTGGATCTCACGCATCGTGCGCGCGATCGAGTCGTTGAGCGCGTCGAGGCTGCTCGCGGTCTGCGTCACGCTCGTCGCCTCCTCGGTGGCACCCTCGGACAGCCCCTGCGCCGACTCGGTGAGCTGCGTCGCGGCCACGGCGATGGCGTCGGCCGCCGACCGGATGTCGCCGATCAACTCGGAGAGGCTGCGCGTCATGGCGACGAACGCATGGCCGAACCGGTCGGCGTCCGAGCGCGGGCGAACCTGCGCGTCGAGCCGGCCCGCGGAGATCTCGTCGGCGACGTGGGCCATGTCGCGAAGATACTGTGTCATGTTCGCGAGCGCGTTTCCGAATGCATCGCGCGGCGAGCGCGGCGTCACGGTGACGTCGACCTCGCCGCGACCGACCCGGTCGGTGAGCCGCGCCATCTCGCGCAGATAGAGGACCATCTGCTGCATGGAGCGGAAGAGTCGGCCGAGCTCGTCGTTGGAGGTGACCGCGATCTCCACGTCCACGTCGCCCATCGCCAGTGCGTCGGCGACCCGCACGGCTTCGTCGACCGGCGCGGTGAGCGAGCGCGACGCCAGTCGCGACAGCCAGGCCAGGATCGCCACGCAGCCGATCGTCAGCAGCGCCGTGGCGAGCCAGCCGGCAACCTGCAGCACCCGGAGCGCGTGGAAGGCGCGCCCGATCTGCACGACGTCGTTCTGCTTGGTATGGTCGAGATCCGCTTTGAGGGCGTTGTGGCTCACCACCATCTGCTTGAGCTGCGCCAGCACGTCCGGCCCCACCTGCTTGGCCATCGTGCGTTCGGTGGTCGTGCGGGCCAGCTGGTAGTACGACGCGTACGCGGCACCGAGCGAGTCGAGATCGGTGTCCGACATGACCGGGTTGCCGCGCGCGTCGCGCAATGCTCCGGCGAATGCGTTCTGCAGCGAGTCGGCTCTCGCGAGCCGGCTCGCGTCGCCCGCTTCCGCAGCGTCCTGCAGCGCGCGCTGAGTCGAGACGAGCAGCTCGGTGAGGTGGCTGCTGAGCTGGACGGAGGGATAGTACCCGTCCTGAATGCGCGCCTGCTGCCGCTCGACGGCAAGGCCGAGCAACAGATTCGTGGCGAAGATCAGGCCGAGCGCGATCGCGGCGACGGTTGGGGCGAGGCGGAGCTTCTGGCGGAAGTCGAGACGTTCGATGCCGCGGGCGAGCGAGCGGACCATTACTGGACCCGCAACACTTTCACGCCGCTCAGGTCAGCATTCGCCGAGACGTACGCGATGGCGCCGAGCACGTCGCGCACCGAGGCGATCGCCTCTTCCTCGCTCTGCTCCAGCGGAGGAAAGCTCCGTCCGGCGTAGATCTCCTGACGCCAGTACGACGACACTTCGGCGACGGAGCGATGCAGCACTCGCTCCGTGAAGGCGGTGCGGACCGGTGAATCGGGCTTCTGATCGACCGCGTTGACCGGCTCGATCTTGCCGTTGATGCGCCACGCCTGCAGTTGGCCGAGGTAGATCCGCGAGAGCTCCGAGGCGGAGAGCGCAGTCGCCGGGTTGCGGGGGTTGACGATGACGACGTATCTGCCGCTCTGGGCCGCGGCACGGCCGGCGCCCGCCGGCAGCATGACGGCGGCGAGCAGCAGGATGATCTTCTTCACGGTCGATCTCCTCAGCGTTCTACACCGGGCGCACGGTCCGCGGGCTGCCGCGAGTGTGGGTATGCCTGACTGGCACGCGCGGGGAGCGCGTGATGCGGCGCTTCATCGCGCCTGGCCGACGCACCGCGTGACCGGAACGTCGGCGTACACGGAGTATCGGCACCCGAAGCAAGACGCTTTACCCGCCCATCGAGTCACTCCCGCCTTCGCTCTCGCAC